>JBBFLP010000345.1:0-2703 GCA_037478975.1 Armatimonadota bacterium | reverse complement strand
TGGAGGCCGGCCTGTTCGGGGAGCTGTATTACGGCGAGGGGGAGTACATCCACGAACTCAAAGGGCTGAACGAGATCACCCGCTGGCGGCGCAGATGGCAGACCGGCATCAACGGATGCACCTATCCCACTCATAGCCTGGGGCCGGTCTATCAGTGGATGAAGGAGCGCGTGGTCAGCGTCTGCTGCGTGGGATCCGGACACCACTACCGGGATCCGAGGGGCGACCTTTACGAGCAGGAAGACTCCATCAAGATGCTCTGCCGGATGGAACGAGGCGGTCTGGTGGAGGTCCGGCTGGATATGCTCTCCAATCGCCCGCACAATATGGCCTATTACTCCCTGCAGGGAACGGATGGGTGTTACGAGTCCTCTCGGGGGACGGGGGGGCAGCCGGTCATCTGGCTGTCGTCGCGCTCCTCGGGCTTCGAGTGGACCCCCCTGTCGGAGTTCGAGCAGGAGTTCCTGCCCGAAGAGTGGCTGAACCCTCCGAAAGAGGCTCTGGAGGCCGGTCACGCCGGCGGCGACTACTGGGTGGTGGAGGATTTCGTGCGCTCCATCCTGGACGGGCGCGAGCCGCCCATCGGCATCCACGAGGCCATGGACATGACCCTGCCCGGGCTGGTCAGCCAGCAGTCCATCCAGCAGGGGAGCTGCTGGCTTCCGGTGCCGGATTCCCGCGAGTGGGTGAGCGAGAAGGGCGATGATTGACTGAAGGCGCTGCGGAGCCCTATAATGCCGCAGGCGCCTGGCGGGCCGGAGCGCTGCCGGGGCTGATGGAGGAAGTTCGGACATGAGGTCTGTTGGCGTCGGGCTTTGCATCGCTCTTCTTCTGGCCGGTCCGGGCGCGCCCGCCCAGGCTGCCGCCCGCGCGGTGACGTTTCCCTCGGGGCAGGCGCTTCTTCGCTCGCCTGCGGTGGACGGCGTCTACGACCCCGTGGAATGGACAGACGTGGCCCGGCTTCAGACGCCCGCCGGAGAATACGTGGTGGGCGCCGGGTGGGACTCCTCGCACGTGTATTTCCTTCTGGACGGCCCCGCCTTCGACTCTGCCGTGCTGTATGTGGACGCTCAGGGCGACGGTTGGCTGAACGGCCCGGACAACTACGAGCTGGCGCTCACCCCTGTGCAGGGCGGGCAGGTGGAGGTCGCGGCGAAGATCTACAATTCGCTGGTCAGCGTTCCGGCGCAGGCTCTTTCTCCGGCCATTGTGGACTGCCGGGCGCGCAGCTCCCTGTTCGAGGGACGCCGGACCCTGGAGGTCGCGCTCGCGCGCAATGACGCCACCGGTCTGCGACCGGCGGCCGGGCAGAAGATGGCCTTTGGCTTCGGCGTGCGCCTGCCGGGCGAGCAGCGCTTGGCCCCTGAGGATCCGCGGGGGCAGCTGACGGGCATCGTTCTCTCCAACAACCTGGTCTCCGCGCCTGAAGGGATCGTGATGGATATGACCATCAAGGATCGCACCGTCACCGGCGGGCAGACGGTCAGCGGCGATCTCTTCGTCACGAACACCGGGCGCGACCCACTTCCCTACGCCGGCCTTGAGATCGCCGGGGAGCGCCGGGTGGCGGATCTGGTCAACCGGCTGCAGATCCCTGCCGGTTCCATCGAACCCGGAAAGAGGCTGAAGCAGGGCTATTCGACAGCGCTACCGGTGGATGCCCCGGTGGGGGCCTATGCCCTGCAGGCCACGCTGGATCTGGGCGACGGGCGGCAGGCGGTGCTCCTGAGCGGCTTCGAGGTGCTGGAGACGCTGGAGGTGCGCATGGAGCCTGGCGACGGTCCGGTGATGGCCGGCCAGGAGCGCCGGGTGGCGGTGGTGGTGAAGAACAACTCGCCACGCGCACAGAACGGCACGGTGCAACTGGAAGCGCCTGTGGAGCTGGACGGGTGCTTCGACCGGGCGTCCAGCCGCTTCATGGTGCGCCCGGACGGCGAGGCGCGGGTGGAGTTCCGGTTGCGTCCGAACCGCAACACGCAGGCCGGCGAATATGAGCTGAAGGCCGCGGTGCAGTCCGGCTCCTTCCAGCGCACGGTCTCCGGAAAGGTGCTGATCGGGCGGTAACGGGGGCGTTGCAGGAATATGGCAGCCGGGGCGGGAAGACTCCTGCTTGAGGAGGAGTGACCCCGCCATGGCCACTGAGCCGAACGCTCTGACAGACGCCATATCGGAGGCGCTTGCCCTGGGCAAGAGTGGCCTCAACGAGGCCTGCACCTGCCAGTGGATCATCATGCCCCTTCTGCAGGCAGCCGGCTACAGCCTGTATGACATTCAGCCTCAGCAGACGGATCCGGCGGGCAAGATCCCGGACTACACCATCCTGCCGGATTCCGAGCACACGTGGTTCCTGGAAGCCAAGGCGTGGGGCGTGGCGCTGAACGACCAGCACGCGCAGCAGGCGCTGATTTACGCCTACACCAACAACCGGCGATGGGTGGTGCTGACCAACGGCCGCGAGTGGCGCCTGTACGACAACAGCATTCCTGGCGAGCTGAGCGGAAAGCTGGTGGCGAGGGCAAGGCTGGAGGATTTGGGCGATGCGGAGGAGTTCCTGACGGCCATCGGGCGGCAGTCAGTGACGGACGGAACGATCGAGCGCTATGCGCGGGACCGGCTGCTACGCGCCGCGCTGGAGCAGGAGCTTTGCGACCCGGCAAGCGACCTGGTGAAAGCCATCTGGACAAGGCTGAGATCCCGCCCCGG
>JBBFLP010000344.1:0-2704 GCA_037478975.1 Armatimonadota bacterium | reverse complement strand
ACTGGCGGGGGCGCTGGATCTGGATCGAAGGGGAGGAGAACCCCTGGAACTTTTACCTCTGCGCGCGGAAGACCTTTGAACTGGGCAATGAACCGCAGGAAGCTTCCTTGCGGATCACCGCCGATACGCGGTACGTGGTATGGGTGAACGGCGAGCGGCTGGGACAGGGACCTGTGCGCGCGTGGCCATCCAACTACCGCTACGACACCTACAACCTGAAGGGCATCCTGAAGCCTGGGCGCAATGTGGTGGCGGTGCAGGTGATGCACGCGGGCGTGGCAAGCTTTCAGTGGCTGGCCACCCGCGCCGGGCTGCTGGCAGAGCTGGAGGCCGACGGCGAGGTGGTCGTCGCGACGGATACATCCTGGAAGGTACACGAGCACCCCGGCTACTCGCGGAGCACCCCGCGGATGACCTGCCAGCAGGGTTGGGTGGAGCAGTTCAACGCATTCTGGGAACAGGCTGTCTGGCAGAATGTGGACCTGGACGAGGAGTGCGCGCAGAAGTGGCGCAGGGGAGAGCGGATCATCCGCCAGACCGTGGACTGGCGCGCCGCGGACTTCGACGACAGCGGATGGCAGACGGCGGTGGAGGTGGGGCCCGCCGGATGCGAGCCATGGACGCGCCTCTCACCTCGGGACATCCCCTTCTTGACCGAGGAGCCGGTCTATCCGGTGAACATCCTGCGGGCACGGACCGTCCGCGAGCCGCAGGTGTGGCACATCCGCCTTCGCGAGACACTGCTGCCGGGGTATGTGGACGCTGATCCCGCGCGCATCTGCGGATTGCTGGCGACGGTGGTTTTCACTGATGAAGAGCGGAATGTCACCCTGCTGGGCCCGGTGGAAGGGAACTTCTCCCCGGGTGAGCTGCGGGTGAACGGGGAGGACGTGCCCTGGGAGCGCAGGCTGGGCAAGCCGTTCGACTCCGGACGGTTCTACCGGTTCCGCCTGCGGCGCGGCGAGAACCTGCTGGTGTGGGATCTGACCGGAGACTTCCACGACTGGAACTTCGCCTGCACCATTGTGGAAGGAGGGCCGCTCACCCCGGTGGCCGCCATTGTGCCGCCCTACCCGTTCCTGACCTACGGTCCGTTCGAGTCTCGCGAGGACGCCGCATTCCAGGGGGTCTGGAACGCCTCTTCAGCATCGGAACTGGCCGCGTTTGAACAGCACGCGAAGCAAGCGTTCACGGTGCCCGAGCAACCGCACCTGGCGACGGCGTGGGGAGAGGAAACGGGCCGGCTGGAGACCCGGCCGTTCGCGGGTCTGGCCTCCCGGGGAGCCGCAGAGACGGTCATCCATCCCGATGAGCGCGGCGATGTGGAGTTGCTGCTGGACCTCGGCCGGATGACGCTCGGCTACTGGGAGTTGGAGCTGGACGCCCACGAGGGGACCGTGGTTGACCTGCTGGGGTTCGAGTCTATCCAGGACGGTGCGCTGGACCTTGCGTGGGGGCTCAATAACACACTGCGCTACACGGCGAGAGCGGGCCGCCAGGTCTACCGGTCGGTGGTAAGCCGGGGAGCCCGCTATTTCCTGCTGGTGCTGCGGGATCTGAAGGCGCCCGTGACGGTGCACGGTGTGCGGGTCATTCAGAGCACATATCCCTGCGTGGAGCGGGGCGCATTCCGGTGCGATGATTATCTGCTGAACCGTATCTGGGAGATCGGCGCATACACCACCAGGCTCTGCGCGCAGGACACCTACATAGACTGCCCCACCTACGAGCAGACCTTCTGGGTAGGTGATTCGCGGAACGAAGGAGCGGTCAACCACTGGGCGTTCGGGGAATATGCCCTCTCCCGCCGGTGTCTGCTGCTGGCCGCCGAGAGTCTGCAGCGCTCGCCGCTGGTGGAATCTCAGGTGCCGTCCGGCTGGACCAATGTGCTTCCCACGTGGAGTCTGCTGTGGGCGCTGGCGTGCGAGGAATACTGGCAGGTGACGGGTGACCGGGAATTCCTGGAGCAGGTGTTCCCCGCCATCCGGCAGCAGAACGAATACTGCATCTCACGCAAAGACGAACGGGGTCTGGTGGTCCTTGAGGGGTGGAACCTGCTGGACTGGGCGCCGCTGGACCTCCCCTCCGGCGCCCCCAGCCTGCACATTCAGGGCTGGTTCGCGATGGTACTGGAACGCACGGCGGCGATGGCCCGGGTTCTGGGGTTGGAACAGGAAGCTCAGAAAGCTCTGGCGGAGCGGGACCTGATCATCCAGGCGGCCAACCGGTGGTTCTGGAACGACGAGCGCCGCGCCTACGTGGATTCGCTGAAGGATGACGGCTCTCAGAGCCAGTGCGTCAGCCAGCAGTCCAATACCATTGCGCTACTGTCCGGGATCGCGACGGGCGAGAGGGCCGAGGCGATCCGCCCCCTGCTTCTTGATGCACCTGAAGGCGTGGTGCCCGTGGGAAGTCCGTTCTTCATGTTCTTCACGTTCGAGGCACTGGCAAGGCTGGGCGCGTATGAGGACATCCTGAAGCTCAGCCGCCGCTGGTGGGGAATGATGTTGGACGCTGGCTCCACCACCTGCTGGGAGACCTTCCCGGGATACGAAGTGAGCGGACGCTACACCCGCAGCCAGTGCCACGCGTGGAGCGCGGCGCCCACGTTCTTCCAGTCGCGCTATCAGCTGGGGGTCGCACCGCTGGAGCCGGGCTTCACCAGGGCGGAGATCGCACCGGTGCCGGCCGGCCTGAAATGGGC
>JBBFLP010000343.1:0-2781 GCA_037478975.1 Armatimonadota bacterium | reverse complement strand
AAGCCAAGATGATAGAACCCTACTTCTACCGCTTCTCCAACTTCCAGAACTGGTTTACCGTGGACGCGACGGACCCGTTCGTCTATGTGGGCTGCCACTACGTGGATCTGGTGTATTTCATCACGGGCCTGCGCCCGGTGGAGCTTTCCGTCGCGGGCATCCGCGGCCGCTTCCCGAACGGCAACGAGGGATATATGTGGGCCAATGGCCGGGTGCGCTACGAGAACGGGGCCATTCTGTCCGTGACGGACGGTCTGGGATACCCGGACATGGGCTCCGGCAGCAATGAGCAGTGTCTGGAGATGTTCTGCGAGGGGGACGGGAAGAGCGGACTCATCAAGCATGACGATCAGTTCCGCGGCGTCACGCATTGCTATCTGGAAGGCATCGGCTGCGGGGGGACTCATCACAACTTCGTCAGCCCGGACTTCATGCGCTACATCCCCTGGGAAGGGGAGGGGTTGAAGCCCGCAGGGTACGGGGCGGACTCCGTCTCGGCCATTCTGGGGACCATCCATCGTATCCAGCAACAGACGGAAGGGTTGCCGGAGGAGCAGGCGCTGGAGCGGCGGCGTCAGCTTGTGGCGGAGGTGGATGAGAAGGGGCTCATCGCCACGCCGGCCAACAGCAGCGTCAATGAGCTGGTCATGGAGGCGGCCCGGATGTCCATTCTTGCTAACGGCGACGCGGTGCGCATCGTGTACGACGGGCACCCCCACGTGGAGCCCGGCCACGCGGCGACGGGGAAAGAGTAATCCTCAGCGGATCAGCTCGGCGATCGCGATGCCGCTTTCGCCGGAGACGCTGTAGAGCAGCCAGGTCCGGCCGTCTTCCTGGAAGACGGCCGGATCGCGCAACTGGCGCACCGGCCCCGGAGCCTTGCCCATCACGGAAGCCTCCAGCGGGAGCCCGGCCCCTTCGTAATCCTCTTCCGGCAGCAGCACACTCTCCCAGGGAGAGGGCGTCCAGTCCGCCCAGTCACCGGAAAGCTCCATCCGCGAGACCACGATATGCTCCGGGCAGTCGCCGATGTTCGAGAAGAAGATCCACAGAGTGCTTCCTTCCATAAGCACCGCGGAGTGGCGCATCAAGTGGTGCGTGTAGACCCGGGGGCCGGTCTCAAAGCCGGTCAGACCGTCCCGCGAGCGCAGCAGGATGCCCGGCATCGCGATTGCATAGTGCCAGCCGTCCCACTGCCACACGCGAAAGTAGGAAGGGCCGAGGATTTCCGGCCGCGCGCAAAATGTCAGCCCGTCGTGCGAAAGCGCCACGTGCGTGCGCTGCTCTTCCGGCGAGGGTCCATGGTAGTACATCCGGATCTGGCGGCGTTCGTCGTCCACGTGGACATCTGGCGAGGCCACATGGTGCTCACAAAAGGCTTCGTCAACGCTCAGCACCCCCGGCCGGTAAATGGTCCACGGGCCGCAGAGCCGGTCGGCGTAAGCCAGCCTGATGTGCCTGCCCGTGTGATGTGCGAAGTAAAGGTAATACCGCCCCAGCGGATTCTCCACCCACTCCGGGACGCGGATCAGGCTGGGCCCGTTGATGTTCTCCCCGATGCTTGCATCCAGCCCGGGATAGATGATGGGGTTGCAGGGAAGCCGCCTGGCCTTCCAGATGCCGTGCGCTGCGGGGCCGCTCCCGGTGGTCATTGTGCCGGCGTGGAGGGAGGCAGCGGCGGTGGCGGCGGGGGAGGGGCTGGCGTCTGCTGCAGTCTGCGCATCACGGGCTCCACACCCGCTCCGAACCGCTGGACCAGCTCCGATCCCAGATACCCCGTTCTCAGAACATTCACCACCGCCACCAGCGCCGCCAGCAGATAGAGCAGATTGCCGACCCGGCGCAACAGCGGACGTCCCTCCAGGATCAGCCTGCCGATGACCAGCACCCCGATGAATACCAGGGTCAGGATGCCCGCCTGCTCGTGCCGGGCGAGCGCGTCCTCGATGTGCGGGATCTGAGCCGCCCGCGGTTCGGCCAGCACGCCCGTCCAGTAAGATGCGCCGGCTCCCATCGCCGCCAGCAGCAGGCAGTAAAGCCCGGCGCGCCGGAACGTCTCGTCCTTGGCCACAAAGCCCACCAGGTCGAACAGGAAGCTTGCCACCAGCAGGGCGATCGGAAAATGGACTGTCGCAGGGTGAAGGTCCAAGCTTCGCCCTTTCTTTAGCGAACGGTCGCTCCGGCAGGCACGTCCTGAGGCGCATCCGGCTGCAGCAGGATGGCCCTTCCGTCCACATCCGCCGCCAGAAGCATCCCCTGCGATTCCACCCCCCGGATCTTGGCGGGCTGCAGGTTGGCCAGCAGCACGATGCTCCTGCCGGGAAGCTCCTCGGGTTTGTAGTGCTCCGCGATACCGGCTACCACTGTGCGCGGCTGCTCTTCTCCGGCATCCACGGTCAGCTTCAGCAGTTTGGTCGCTCCCTCAATCCGCTCCGCGGAGAGGATCTTTGCCACGCGGATGTCCAGCCTCTTGAACTCGTCATAGGTCACCGGCGCACGCTCCTGGGTCATCGTCGGCTCTTTCTTTGCCGGAGCGGCCCCGGTCGGCTTCTTCATCTTGGCGGTGTCTATCCGTGGGAAGATGGGCTCCGGCGCGGCCAGCTTGGTGCCTCCCGGCAGCCGGCCGAACTCCACCGCCTCCTGCCATACGCTGTCTCCGGGCGTCCCCGGCAACCCCAGCTGCGCCCACATCCGCGCCGCGCAGGCGGGCATGAACGGGTTCACCATCACGGCCACCACACGCGCCGTCTCCAGCGCGTTGTACAGCACCTTGCCGAGCTC
>JBBFLP010000342.1:0-2784 GCA_037478975.1 Armatimonadota bacterium | reverse complement strand
TCCCGTCCGGAGATCCGGGGATACGGTATTGCCATCCCTCCTTTGAACGAGGTGGTGGCCTATCACGAGGCGGTTTGCGCGCCTCTGTTTCCCACGAAGGTGACGGCGATCGCGCTGAACACGTATGATCTGACAGCCGAGGAAGCGAAGCGCGCCATCCGGGAGGCCGAAGAGCTCACGGGGCTGCCCGCAGACGACTGCGTCCGGAACGCTCCGGACAAGCTCCTGGACGCGGTCATTTCGGCAGCGGGCTGAAACGTTCTGACAAAAATCCTGCGCGAAACCTGTTAGAAATACTTGAAATTCTGCGGGCCGGAGAGTTATAGTAAAGACCCGCATGTTGTGGGCCGTCTTGTTGAAAACGGCACGGGGCGCGGTGGCGATGCGGTCCTTCTTTCAGACCGGAGGACTCAGCTTTGGACAATGATATCCTCATTCCCGACGACGCATCCGGCGGACAGGAGCCGCGGCGCCTGATCCTGGAGACGTCCAGCCTCGCGCGGGCCCTTGCCGGGGAAGATCCTGAAGAGGGATTCCGGGCGGCTCTGGATTTTGTTGAAACCCTGCTCCACGTGGACGCGGCGGAGATCGTCCTGCGCGAGCTGAACGGACAGAAACTGGCCACAGTGGCCGCCAGCCATACTCCCCCCGATCCTCCCATGTCCGGGTTGTGCCTGGGCGAGGGGCTGGCGCGCGCGGCTATGGAGTCCAGCGAGCTTCTGTGCGTTCCGGATCTCGCCACGGATGCGCGTGACGCTCTGGGATCCCTCTGCAGCGCTGGGTACAGTTCCTCGCTTTGCGCCCCCATCCTGATCGGCGACAATCCGGCGGGCGCTCTCCTGGCTCTCACCGTGAAGCCCCGGACGTTCACTATTGGGGACATGGAGCTGCTCTGGGAGATTGCGAAAGCTGTGGCGGAAGGGCTGATGGCTCGCGGGCCGGGATGGGTCATCGTGCCGCGGGAGCCGCGGGACGGCGAGGCGGAGGCAGCGGAGCAGAGGCTTGGAGATCTCCGGTTTTTCAACGAGCTGAGTGACGCCATCATCAGCTCCACGACTTTGACCGAGCTGGCGGAGTCCGCGCTTCGCATCAGTATGCGAGGTGTTGAAGCGGGCATCGGGTCTCTGATGCTCTTCGATCCCCGGACGCGGCGGCTTACCATCGCGGCGGCGCGTGGGCTGCCGCAGAATCTGGTGAAGACCATGAGTCAGGCGATCGGGGAGGGGATCGCCGGGTGGGTGGCCCAGCATCAGAAGCCCCTCCTGCTCCACAGCGTGGAGGATGACATGCGCTTCCAGGCGCTGCATCCCCGGCGTGAGATCTCCTCCGCCCTCAGCATTCCGCTGCGCACGCGGGACCGGCTGATCGGGGTGCTGAACCTGGCGCGCATCGTCGGGCAGCCGCACTTCACGGAGCGCCAGTCTCAGCTTCTGGAGACCGTAGCCAACCAGCTGGCCATCGCCATTGAGCGGATGCGTCTGCATCAGGAGATGAAGCGCCGTTCTCTGCAGCTTTCCACGCTGATCGAGGTGGGCAAGACGGTCACGTCTATGCTGGATCTTGGCGTGGTGTCGGAGCAGATTGCCGTGCAGGCCCGGAATCTGGTGCGGGCGGCCTCGGCGTGGCTGTTCTACTATGACCCCATCAATGACCGGGTGCGTTTTGCCGCCCGCAGCGGCGGGGATCCGGCGGCGTCCGAGGCCCGCCGCCAGCTAGCCGGAGAGCTGGCGCTTGCCGGGGCCAGACTGAACCGGCTGGTCCGGGGACGGGAGCTCCGGCAGGATCCGGGACGCGCTCTGGTGGAGAGCCTGGAGGCCGGAGAGTGGTATGCGGTGCCCTTCCGCCACAGGGGACACAGAGTGGCGGTGGCTGTCATCGAGCCGCGTCCCGATCAGCCGCCCGACCCGGATTCGGACGAGCTGCTGGAGCAGTTCGGAAGCCTGGCCGGGGTGGCCATCCAGAACGCGCGTACATACAACCGGCAGCGGGCCATTGCGTCCGTGATGCAGGAGTCCATGCTGAGCACCGGCCCAGTCCGGTTCGAGGGACTGGAGATCGCCCACCGGTTGATCCCGGAGCACGAAGTCGGGGGCGACTACTACGACTTCATTCCCCTGGACCGTGACCGGCTCGGCGTGGTGATGGCGGATGTTTCCGGCTCCAGCGTCCGGGCGGCCGCCTATACCGTGGTGGGCAAGCACGCCCTGCGGGCTTATGCGAGGGAGTCCCTCTGTCCGGCCGAGGTGCTTCATCGGCTCAATCAGATGATCTGCGCCGAGGCCGACGCGGAGATGTTCATCAGCGTCTTTTACGGGGTTTTCGATCTGTCACGGGGCGTGCTATCGTATGCGCTGGCGGGTCACGAGCCTCCTGTGCTGCTGCGTGCTGAGACCGGCCGGACCGAACTCCTCCGGGCGAACGGCCTTCTGCTGGGCGTTCAGGAGAACGCACAGTTCGAGCTCAAAGAGCGGCGCTTCGTGCCGGGTGATACTCTGGTGCTGTACACGGACGGTCTCACGGAGGGCCGCTACCGGCGTCGGCCTTTCGGCATCGAGCGGGTGAGGGAGTTCCTGAGGAACAACCGCGACCGCACCGCGCAGGAGCTGCTGGACGGAATCGTCACAGCCAGGATGCGTTACACCGAAAACCGGATGACGGACGACACCTCTATCGTCATCATCCGTGCGCGGCCGCGCTAGTCCGCCGGAGAGTCCTGCCGCTTCTGGAATGCCTCGCGCGCCTGCTCCAGTTGCCGGCGCACGGCAGCGGGTGCGCATCCCCCTG
>JBBFLP010000341.1:0-2808 GCA_037478975.1 Armatimonadota bacterium | reverse complement strand
CCGGCATGAGACCTCCGCCCCCTTGCTCCCGGGCTTCGGGCCCTCCGTGAACGCCCTCAACCTGGAAGGCAACCCCTTCGCCGGAATGCGCAAGGATCCCGTTCCATCGTAGCGGACCATAAAGATCGCTCCGCCGGGCACACGCCGCTCCGCGGGGACGGGCCCGAAGATCAGGTGCGGCACCCGGGAGTCCGTGAACTTCCACTCCCGTCCGTCAATGGTGACGGAGTCGAACTGCGAACCCGCGAACGCCTCCACATCTCCTTCCCCGTCCAGACGGAACGCGAGAACCTGCTCCCCACGGAAGGTCACACTGTGCCCGTTCACGAGGAGACCCTCCATATGGAGCGTCTCCGGAGGCGGCGGATTCCTGCGGATATACTCCTCATCCGCCTGCCGGTTGCGCGCGAAACCGCCCGGCCAGTCCTCTTCCAGCAGGCGCAGGTGGTTTGTGATGGTGATCGCGCCGTTGGGGAACCGGCATACAAGATACTCGCCAGTCCGCGAAAGAACCTCGGTATTGTCCGACGGGCCGGGCAAAGACCGGGCTCGCCTGGAACGAGGATAGGCGCCCAGCCTCTCCAGAGACTGGAACAGTGTGGCGACGTCGTAGCCCAGGCTCCGCGCCTGATCGTCACGCAGGCGGCACCCGATGAACGCGGTCTTCCCTTTTCCCACCTCCCGGGTGACCCCGATCACGCGATTTCCACACCGTGCCGCTACCTGACTACCCTCACGCGGCGTCACCGGGTAGATCCGGTCAACGATCAGCCCCGTCAGTATGGTCATCGGCTCCACCCCCTCCAGGGCGCCCTCGAATGTGACCCGGAAGCCGGGCGCCTTCACACCGAAGGTCTGACCGTAATGGTGCTCACAACCGAACAGATCCCGCCAGACGTCCTGGATATCGTCTCCCTCCAGCGACAGGATGGGCGGGGGACCGCTCCAGAGAACCGTTCCCCCGCTCTCTGCAAGATCGCGCATCATCTGAAGCAGCCTTCGCGAGGGAAACGGCTCGAACTGGGTGACAAGAGTGGTGTAGCGGCGACCGGCCACTTCTATGGCCCCGTCCTTCACCGCGCCCACCTCCAGCAGCTTGGCCTGAGTGATCAGGTTGGCGTATCCGTACTGGGTCATCCAGCTTCCGAACCGCTCGTCCACCGCCACCAGATCAAGGGGGTAGGTCATCAAGACGTCCACGTCCCGGTGCACCATCCCCTGTACCAGGCCGTAGCCGCTCCCTCCGGCGCCGTAGGCCGTGGCCAGCCACTGCCTGCGCTGCGAGATCTCCCAGGGCATCCCCCAGTGCGCCGCGTAAGAGTACGGTACTTCGTTCAGCACCCCTGTGGAGCAAGCGAGCGCCAGTCCCAGATAGTTGCGGTCCAGCCACCCGCCCTCGGCGTGGTCGTTGCCATTGCCGGTCAGGAAGTCGCCCCACCGGAAATAGTCGTAACACGCCGATGCCGCCTGGTGCACCGTGTTGGACCAGATGAAATCGGAAGTGTACTCATAACGGAGCCGGTTTGCGATCAACTGGCCAACATCCCAGTAGTCGCACGGAGGGCTTTCGGCCCAGGTGGCATGAGCGCGCGCTTCCAGTCTGTAGCCGAAGCGGCGCTCCGCGTGATGCTTGGCGCGGACGAAGAGATCCACCACCCCGTCCTGCAGCAACTGATAGTACCTGGCTCGGAAAAGCATGGTCCGGTGGATGTCGGCCGGGGTGGCGCCAAACACATGCTGCATCCCCACGCGGGCACTGATAAGGTCGTTTGCGGTATCCTCCTGCCCCGAACAGAAGTACACCAGATACTTGGCGAAGTCGGCATACTCCGCGCCGAAGCGGCGAGCGAACTCGGCCTGCAAGCCGGGACTCACATAGCGCAGCGCGAACTCGCCGTTGTCGTGGTGGCTCAAGTATCCCCAGTCCTGCTGGATGTGCATCTCGTCGGAATAGAGGGCATTCAGGCGCACTCCAGCGTCCACGTAGCGGTCCACCAGTCCCTGCAGATACGGCAGCGCCTTCGGGCTGAAATAGTCCATCTCGGGCGTCCGGTAGATCTGGACCACAAGCACCCGGTCGCGATCACCGGCAGCCTTTCCGCGGCCGTGCACCCGGATGCGCTCCGCCAGATAGTCCGCGGTTCGCAGATCCGTGGGCCACACCTCCACCTGGGCCTCATCTGTGATCTCCACGATGTCTTCCGGATTCACCACCAAGTACGGCGTCCCGGGCAGGTGGCTCTGCTTGAACGCGAAGACACGCACCCCCGCAGGCTCGATGTCCACCGGCCCTTTGTTGTTGGCCCACCGCTTCTGACGCCACATCTGCACACTGAAATCGCCGGTCTGCGGGTCGCGCAGGCCCTTGCGGTAATGCATCCAGACTCCCGACTCCCCGGTGGCCTTCACATAAGCAGGACCGACCTCCAGCGGGGACAGGAGGCTCAGCTCAAGACCCAGACCGTACCCTTCGGCGAAGCGGCTGATGGACGCGATGCGCTGGATATACTCGTCCATATCCGGCGTCAGACGGCGAGGAACGTCCTGTCCCGGACGGTACTGCTTGAAAAAGTGGTCGAACGCCAGGATCAGTGTGCGCTGCCCCCGCGCCTGAGCCTCCTCGCAGATCTGACGCAGGCTGCGCTGGTATTTGTCGAAGGTGAGGCTGAGATCCACCACGCGATCCGGGTCAGATAGGGCCTCCAGATCCTGATCACTGACCAGGATGATGCTGGACCGAGGAAGGTCAAACGCATAGGGACCCGGGAATGCGATGAGATCTCCGCGGTAGACGTTCTCAGGCGGGCG
>JBBFLP010000340.1:0-2819 GCA_037478975.1 Armatimonadota bacterium | reverse complement strand
ACCTACCCCATCTCGATATAAAGGCGAGAGGTTTTTCTACCCCTGTCACAATTGCCAGTATTTTGCTGTGATTCCCTTATCTTCTTGACCGGCCTATTACGGGCGTGTTAGCATTGAATCAAGAACCCCTGGTTGCATAGCGGACTCTGCACGTGATGTCCCTCGTTTGATGGTGGTGCGGTCCTTCGTCTGCCGCCTGCCGGCAGGTCCGCAAAGAGAAGGGGAAAAGGAGAAGCACAAGATGAGAGTTACCTCCGCACTGGTGCTGGCGCTCGCGCTCTGCGCGTCGGTTGCGTCGGCGCAGTACATGGGTCCCTGGACATTTGAGTGGGACTTCAACAGCTCAGCTCAGGGATGGGCGGTAACGGGCAACGGCTACTGGACCGATCCGGCGGTCGTCCCAGCATCGGGTCCGACCCTGCCGGACGGCGCTCCTTCCGGTGGCGGCAACGGCAACTTCTATCTGCCGGATGGCAGCTATGCCAGGTTGGACGTCCGCAGCCTGAACCTGGGTTCGGGCATCGTCAACGGCGTTCCGATGAACCCGTTCGTCTTTCAGGCGGATGTGTATATTCCGAACCTTCGTCCGCTCGGCGGCTTTACCTGGGGCTATCCCGGCAATATGAATCATCAGGCCGGGATCCAGCTGCTCCGTGAGAGCGATCTCCGGCCCTTCTACTTGGAAGGCAACATCAACCGGGGCGGCCTTGTGGCGCGCGACCGGACCTGGGACAACACCGACCGGCTTTCCAGCTGGGTAATGGAGGAGACCGTCTCTCCTGACTCCCTATGGTGGGACAAGTGGATCACCCTGCAGCTGGATTATGGCGTGACCACCCCGGGCAAGTGGAGCGCGTGGGCCTACATTCCCTGGAACAGCTATGTATCCACTGCGGGCTGGCAGTTGATCGGCAACGGCTCCTGGGACGTGCATCCGTCGGGCGTCTGGTTCGGCTACCTGCAGATGGGCGGCTCCGCGTCCTGGACGCAGGCTCAGTTCGACAACGCCAAATTGCACGTCGTGCCCGAGCCGGCCAGCATGGCTGTTCTGGCCGCCGGACTGGCGGGCTTCGCGGGCGCGCTGCGCCGCAGGAGTTAAGAACGCTCTAGAACCGCTTGTCTGAGTGAGTTATGAGAAGGGGCCGCCCCGCCGGGGCGGCCCCTGTTCTTGTTAGTTCCTCTGGATGAAAAACCTGTTGCCGACGCTCTCAGTCTGTCTTCTTCAGCTCCCGCATCAACGCCGCAATGTCATCCGCAAGCTGAGCGTCTTCCAGCACCAGCTTGCCGATCTTCTTGATGGCGTGCAGCACGGTGGAATGGTCCTTGCCGCCGAATGCCTTGCCGATGGCAGGCAGTGAGGTGTCCGTCAAATGCCGGATGAGGTACATCGCCACCTGCCGCGCCAGCACCACCCGCGCCTGACGGGAAAGCGACTTCAGGTTCTCCACCTCCACCCCGTAACGCTCGGCCACCGCCCGGAGCACCGCGTCCGGTGTAATGAGGTTTTCCTGAGGGTGCTCAAAGTACCGCGAAAGAATGTCGGACGCCATTGCCGAGCTGACAGGCTGCTGCATGACCGTGGCGTAGGCGTGGAGCTTGAGGAGGGCTCCTTCAATGGCGCGGATGTTGGAGCGGATGAGCCTGGCGATATACAGCACCACATCCGGCGGGATCTGCAGGTCCTGCTTCTGCGCCTTGGCCTTGATGATGGCCATCCGCGTCTCCAGCTCAGGCGGCGCGATATCCACCACCAGACCGGCCTCGAACCGCGAGGACAGGCGTACATCCAGTTCCAGATCCTTCGGAGGGCGGTCGCTGGTCAGCACGATCTGCCGTCCCACCTCCTGCAGAGCGTTGAAGGTGTGGAAGAACTCCTCTTTGGTGCGCTCCTTGCCGGCCAGGAACTGGATGTCGTCCACCAGCCAGACGTCCACGCTGCGATACCTGCGCCGGAACTGCGCCGTCCGCCGTTCGCTCACCGCCGCAACATACTCCGATGTGAACGTCTCCGCTGTCGTATAGATCAGTCCGGTCTGCGGGTGGTAGCGCCGGATGAAGTTGCCTATGGCGTGCAGCAGGTGCGTCTTGCCCAGCCCGGAATCACCGTATATGAACAGGGGGTTATAGCTGGCTCCCGGGGACTCTGCTACGGCGCAGCTTGCGGCGTGGGCCATACGATTGGACTGGCCCACGACGAAGGTGTCGAACGTATAGTTCTCATTCAGGACGAAGTCCGCGGGTTGCCTGCGGGGTTCCTCCTGCGCATTGGCGGCTCCGAGACCGGCCGCCGCGATGTCCGGCGCCAGCTCCAGGTCTTCCTCCAAGAGCCGGACGGTGACCCGGACCGGGGTTCCCAGGTGGTCGCTCAGAAGCTCTGTTATCAGCGGGAGAAACTTCTGTTCGATCCAGAATTTCGCGAAGGACGTCTGGACGCCCAGCACAACAGCCGAGTCCTCGAACGAAATCGGGACTACCGTTTTCAATCCCTTGTCGAAGACGGGCTTGCTGGCGCGGGAGGACAGGGCATTGAGCGTGCGCTCCCAGGCCATACGCAGCGCCACGAGATTCGCGTCTTCGCCAAAATGCAGTTGATCGTTCTGCGGCACCTGGCAGCATCCTCCCTTCTCCGGGGTCTCGCCTTGGGACGGCGGGCTTTGTGAATTAAACGTAGTGCGACCGGACGCCGGGCGGGGCTGGGCCTTCTGGCAAGCGCCTGAGCGCGGGCTGAGCTTGTCAGGAGCAAGGTGTTCGCAGGCGGACAAGGCGCTGTCTGTGAGGACCGATTCTGTTCCGACGGACCGCTCACCAGAGCCCCCCTG
>JBBFLP010000339.1:0-2826 GCA_037478975.1 Armatimonadota bacterium | reverse complement strand
GTCCCGGAGCCGGTTGCAGATAGGATGGGAGCGGGGGCGGGATTTGAACCCACGACCTTCGGGTTATGAGCCCGACGAGCTACCAGACTGCTCCACCCCGCAGCGCGCAACCTTTATATAACATGTTCCCCGCCAGGCCGCAACATCGCGAGCGGCCAGTTCCTGCCTCTCCTTCTAACCTTCTCCTCAGCCCAAGCGCTCAAGAAGCTCGTTCCTACCACTCCACTAGGTAACCGGGAGCAGGCCGTGAGCCACCCGGCCGGCAAGGTTCTCTAGACTCCGCGGCATTTCAAGATGGCGCCAATATCCTGCTCCCACATCACGCAGGCGGAGAGGTCGGCCGGAGCAAGCTAACCTGATCGAAAAGGCCACTGGAGCGAGAGCTGCGTGGGACTGGCTGCCCCATACGACAGGCGGCGGGCAGGCGCGAGCGATTGAGGCACAAACGGAAAGCAGCCGCTGCTAGCGTCTGAGACTAGCGAGGACTACAATGTTTCCGAACGCTCCAGGAACTCTCCCGGACCGTGAAGAGCCCGGCAGCAGGCTGAGACTTCGGGGGCTATGGGGCAACACAGCCGCAGGACAGAAAGGCAACCGTAGTGGAGGACAGGGAAGGCAGCGGGCCACCGGCGACGTCCGAAGCTGAGAGGAGAAGCTGGCTGGCCGGCGAGGTGGCGCAGTGGCAGAAGGAGCGTCTGATCCGCGACGATCAGGCTCGCCTGATCCTGGCCCGCTACGGACTCGCCGCAGCGGGGACGGCGCCCTCGCTCGGGCACCGGCGCATCGCTCAGACTCTTGCTCTACTGGGCGCTATTCTGGTGGGAGCCGGCGTGATCCTGGTAGTCGGCGCGAACTGGGAGTCCGTGCCCCGGCTGCTCCGCCTCCTGCTCCTCATGGCCCTCATCTCAGCGTTTTACGCCGGCGGCTTTGTGCTGGCGCACTCCAGGCGGAGCCACCCGGCGATCGGCCGCGCGCTCATTTTGCTGGGATCTTTGATCTGGGGAGCCAGCATCTTCCTTGTGGCGCAGTCCTATCACGTGGGAGCAGAGGGTGGAGAGAGGAGCGCCATCCTTCTCTGGTTTCTGGGAGTCTTGCCTTTTGTCTACATACTGCGGTCCCCGGAACACGCCGCGCTCGCGGTGATCCTGCTGTGGTTCTGGTACGGCTGGACTCTGGGAGATCATGCCGCGCGATTCGGCACGTCCCCGCCGTACCTGTTGCTGGTCACCGTCGCAGGCGCAGCCCTTTACTCCGCCGGATGGCTGCACAGGCTCCGCGAGGAGCTGGCCCCTGTAGGAGGGGTGTTCCTGCACGCCGGACTGCTGGCCACTCTGGGAGGCATCTACGGGCTGTCTTTCGACATCTACCGCTCCGGCAGTTACGAAACCTCATCCGGACCGGATGCGTTCCTCTGGGGTCTTGCAGTAGCAACTCTGGCAGCGGGACTTGCGCTGTCTGCGGCGGTGTGGATGGTGTCCCGGCGGCGCGGCGGAGCCGACCGCTGGGAGAGCGTTACTGTAGCAGGAGTGGTCATGGCCGGGACGGTGTGTTTCATTGCCGCCGCCACGAGCACATCGCTGGAGGGCGTAAGGATCCCCGCCATTATCGTCGCGAATGTCGTGCTTCTTGCGCTTGAAAGCGGGCTGGTGGCGCTCGGCTGGCACAGGATGCGGCCCGATCTGGTCAACCTGGGGCTGGCGGCGTTCTTCATTCACCTGATGACGCGCTATTTCGACCTGATCGGGACGATGCTGAGCGGCGGGTTCGCGTTCATCACGGCGGGGCTTGTTCTCCTGGGCGCCGGGGCTCTGTTGGAGCGCCAGCGGAGGAGGCTGCTGGAAACGATGGCAGGGAGGGCGGTCAAATGAAGACGTGGTTCACGGTCATCGCGGCAGCGCAGATCCTCTTCCTGGGCGCTCAGGCAGCCTACTACGAGCACTGGAAAGCCACCGGTCAGGCCATAGAGATCCGGGTGGCGCCGGCGGATCCGCGAAGCCTGTTTCTGGGAAACTACCTGTTCTTGAGTTACGATATCTCGCGTCCGCCCCGGCAGGGATTGCCGCCCGGTTCCGCGCCCTTCGACCGGCTGCCGGACGGGACAAGGATCTTTGTGGAGTTGGAGCCCCGTAAAGGGGGCGCGGTCATCACGGGCCTTTATCCCCGCCGGCCCGACCCACCCGCCAAGGGACGCGTGTATCTGCGAGGCAGGAAGGTTTTCGACAGGATCAACTACGGTCTGGAGCGATACTACATCCCTGAAGCCCGCTCTGAAGCCGCCAGCAAGCTACAGGCTGCGCTGGCCCAGACCAAGCAGGCGCCTGTGATCACCGTGGAAGTGGCCGTATCGCGCTCCGGCCAGGGGATGATCCGCCGGGTGCTGGTGGACGGGAAGCCGCTCGACTTCTGACGAGGAACGCATCCCTTGCTCCTGAACTGGCACGCGGGGCGGGAGCCGGTGGCTTCGACTCGTCCGGCTACGCCGGGCGGCTCAACCACCGTCGGGGGGTGTGTTTTGGGAACAAGGTTCGCAGGACACTAGATACCCCCTCATCCCAACCTTCTCCCACCACAGGGGAGAAGGCTTTCTTGGGCCGGCGGCCTGCTGCTCCCCCTTGTTTCTGGTTGCAACCCTCTCAGGACGCAGCAGGAAAAACCCTCTCCCTGAGAACGGGAGAGGGTCTGGATGAGGGCGAATTCCGGGTCTCGACATTGGACACTCAACTCTAGACTTATGATACGGTGGTCGAGTAGCGCGGCGTCAGCCGCGCGTGTCGAGACCACACACTGCAGGATGTGGTTTCGACTCGCCCACCTGCGCCGGGCGGC
>JBBFLP010000338.1:0-2945 GCA_037478975.1 Armatimonadota bacterium | reverse complement strand
GTCCTCATGCTGCTCCAGACGCAGGCGGCCATCAGAAAAAAGCAGACAGAAGCCGTCGCAGGAGAGGAAGAAACGGTGGTGTAAGAGGTTCTTTGCCCGCCGGTATGCGGGGTTGAACAAGCGCCGGCGTGGTCCGCTTTTCCGGCCGGGGCGCGGGGAAGCACGGTGGAGGAAAGGAAGTGACACGATGAAGAGAGCTACTCGCATCGCATATGTGGCGGCGGTGGTGGTTGCGGTCACCCTGTCAGCCTTGCCCGCACGGGCCGCAGGCGCCGCTGAAGGTCTATTGCGCCTTGTGCCAAAGGACTGGCCGGTGATCGTCCGCATAGACGCCAGCGAGAATACCGCCAGCGGTGCCTATCTGAAGAAGCAGAAAGAAGGCGAGAACGCGAGCCGAGTCGCCGAATGGGAAGCCGCATTCCATACGGGTCTGGCGCGTCTTATGGCCGCCCTGGGTCTGGACGTGGACCCGGACGGAAAGCTTATGGGCTGGGCCGGCGAGACCGCCGTGTTTGCAATGGACCCGCGCGATCTGATGAATGCGAAGTCCGGTGAGGGTGAGGAGATCATCCCCGCCGTGCTGCTCGCTGTGGAGTGCCGCGACCGGCAGAAGGCCGAGCGCGAGCTGCTGGATCTGGTGGGCTCGGTCATCCGCGACAGCGACCCTGCCACGCAACAGGCTGGCGGCGCGACCCTCTATATCTGGAAGATTCAACAGGGAGATCGGGTCCTGCACCCGGCTTATGCGGTGACGGATGGCGCGGTCCTGATGGCGGAGAGCGCGGATCGCCTCCGTCAGTTGCTGGAATCTCCTCCGGAAGGCCCCTCGCCCGCGCTGGCGGAGAAGCTGGCGCTCCACGCAGATAATCTGGTGGCCTTCGCCGTGGACCTGAGTCCCGTGATGCAGAAACTTATGCCGGGTCAGGAGGCAGGCGGAGAGCAGGACTTTCTGGCGGCGATGTTCGGGATGATGGCCATGCGCGCCGGAGCCCACGGCGGACTGAGTTTGTCCGACGAGGGGATGGTGATGAACGTTCAAGGCGACATTCCTCCGGTGCTTATGGGAATGCTCGGCCCGATGATGGGCGGTGCACCGTCCTCCAAAGACATAGCGACCCTGTTGCCCGCTAACACCCTGGCGATGGTCAGCACCGGCTCACCCGGCCTCCTGAAGCCGATGATGGAACGCCTGACCGGGGAGATGCTGCAGGAAGGGGGCCCGGACGATGTCCGCGCGGCGGCGCAGATGCTGTCGTTGCTGGAGGAGGGGACGGCCGGGCTGGCGTTGACAGGCATCATCCCCCGTCCGAACTACGTACTGATTTGCGATGCTGCGGACGGCGCGCAGGCTTCCGCGATGCTGACAAAGTTCCGGGAAGGTCTGACGGCAGCCGGGATGCGGGCTGCCCGCGAGCCGCAGGCGCTGCGCGCCGAGATCTACCGTATCACCCGCGTGGAGGACGGGCGGACGGCGGGCTTTGCGGGTGTGCGGGAGAGCGCCGTGTTCTTCGCTTCCGACTGGCGTAGCGCGCAGAAGCTAGTGTCGGTGACGCCGGCCACGTGTCTGGCGGCGAAACCCTCCTATGCCGACGTACGCACGCTTCTGGGTGGTCCGCGGATGGCGGATGTCTGGGTGAGTCTGGATGCCGTCAGCGCGCTGGGATGGTTGTATGACAGCCTGGGAATGTCCGAACTGGTGGCCATCCGGATGATGACGGACGCCCTGAAAGCGACGCGGGGAATGGGTATCTCCGCCGGGCTTGCCGAGGGAGGTGCGGAGATGCGGATGGCTCTGCGCACGAAGGTGGGGCCGCAGGCTCCCGGCCTCAGCGTCTACATGGGTGCCATGATGGGGGCCCTGACTGCCGGGATCATAGGACAGGCCGAAATGGGAGACGTCGCGCCCGGCGAGGAGGAGGGTGAGTTCGACGCCGGGCAGGACAGCCTTGAGTGCCTGATGGAGCTTGTCGCGGCGCTGAAGTCCTATGCGCAGGAGCACGACGGCAGGCTGCCGGACGCGGCAAACTGGAAGGATGCCCTTCAGCCGTATGTGGACAGCCCGATGACCTTCGTCAGCGCCTTCGAGGGATTCACATTCTCCTACAACCCGAAGCTTGCAGGATTGAGGATGCAGGACATCATCAATCCGCAGGAGGTGGTGGCCTTCGCAGAGACCCGGCCGGGCAGGTGGCCCACTGCGGAGAAGTTCGACACCCCGGACGGCAAGCTCCGGCTCGCCTTTCTGGACGGCCGGGTGGTGGAGGCGGACCGGATGATGGGCAATCCGCCCAAGGTCCGCCCCCAGAAGGGCCGCTGAAAACCCATTTCAGAGCTGAGCATCACGCGGGCTGCCCTCCCGGGCAGCCCGCTTAACTCGTGATGGTCGAGTAGCGCGGCGGAAGCCGCGCGTATCGAGACCACTACCCGCAAGCTGTGGTTTCGACTCGTCCGCCTCCGGCGGGTGGCACAACCGCCGTAGAGGGTGGGTTCCGGCAACAAGTCCCGGAACACCAGTCTCCATAGAGGGCGTTCTCTGAAGAGTCGCGGACAGAGCCTGCTGCAGTGGATGAATAGTCAAGGGGAAAATCAGCTCTCCGAGCGGTGCAGGAGCTGGGTGCGGAGTTCGCCGAAGCCTTCGTCGCGCAACAGGCGCTCGGCCTCCTCGTCCGACATACCCTCCAGCATCTCGCGAAGCCGCTCCCGCTCCGCCCGCTGATGCCGCACCACCTCGCGCCTCAGACGCGCCTGTGCGTAGCGCAGGCGATCCTCCGGCGTGCGGCAGACTAGCCGGGGCACCGGAGCCGGCCGCCCGTCCTCCAGGTGGACAAGCGTAAGATGGCAGCTGTTGGTCTTGCGCACGCGTCCCGAAGGGATGTCCTCGGCGAATACCTCGATCTCCACGTCCATGGAGGTTCTGCCCGCGTATACCACCCTGGCCACCAGCG
>JBBFLP010000337.1:0-2950 GCA_037478975.1 Armatimonadota bacterium | reverse complement strand
TCCCGGAGGCCCGCCTGGCCCCGCCGGGGACCCCCGCGGAAGGGGTCCGGGGCATCGTGAGCGCGGCGTGGAGTGGAGTGTTTTACCTTCAAAGGGAGGATCGCGCCTGCGGCATCCGTGTGGAGCAAACCGCACACATGCTTCAACCTGGCGACCGGGCATCGGTAACCGGGACGGTGGGAGTCACCGGGTCAGGCGAGCCGTGCCTTCTCGCGACGTCCAGCGTCCGGGAAGGGCCGGGAACTGTCCGTGCGGTAGCAGTCACGGGTAGAGCCCTGCGACCCGGGCCGGGGGCGGAACCGGCCGGCCTGCTGGTCCGCATCGCAGGGCGGGTATCGCACCGCGACGCGCAGAGCAACAGCTTCACGGTGGACGATGGATCGGGGCTGCAGGACGGGAACGGGCATCCTGGCGTGCGGGTGTCCTGTCCCGGGATACCAATGCCAACGGTGGGCGCGTGTGTGGTGGTGACGGGCGCTTGCTCCCGCGAACAGCCGGGAGGAATGTTGCGTCCCGTGATCCTCCCGCGGACTGGGCAGGACATCGTTACTGTCGCACCCTGACAGTCCCTGCGTTTGGAAGGCCACCCACTGCGAGGACGGTAGACCCGTTCGGGGCCTTTATGTTAGACTGCCTCTTGCACTATCTTCAGGAGGAGCCGCCGTTGGCGACCATCACTGCCAGGGAGAATGTCCAGAGGCTGGTCCCCTATGTCGCGGGGAAGCCCATCGAGGAAGTCCAGCGCGAGCTGGGGATCACGGACATCGTCAAGCTCGCATCCAATGAAAGCCCCCTCGGTCCCTCACCGAAGGCGCTGGAAGCAGCAAGGAAGGCGCTGGAGAACATCCGCATGTATCCGGAAGGCTCCTGCTATGTGTTGCGGCAGGAGCTGGTGAAGCATCTCGGCGTGGAGCCGGATATGCTGATGTTCGGGAACGGGTCGGACGACCTGATCCACTGCCTGGGACTGGCTTACCTTGATCCGGGAGACGAAGTGGTGACGGCCGCGCCGACGTTCGTGCAATACCGGGCCGCCGCGCTTCTGGCGGGATGCACCCTGCACGAAGTGCCGCTGAAAGATTACACCTACGACCTTGACGCGCTGGCTGACCGGTTCAACGAGCGCACGCGGCTGGTGTTCATCGCGAACCCGAACAACCCCACCGGCACAATGAACACCCGTGCCGAAGTGGAGCGCCTGCTGGACCGCCTGCCCGAACGCGCACTGTGCGTCCTGGACGAGGCCTATTACGAATACATTGACCACCCGGACTATCCTCAGTCCATCGAATACGTCCGGCAGGGACGCAACGTGGCGGTTCTGCGCACATTCTCGAAGATCTATGCTCTGGCCGGCTTGCGCGTGGGGTATGGCATCGCCGCCCCGGAGGTGGTGCGGGCTGTGGATCAGGTGCGGGAGCCCTTCAACGTGAACACGGTGGCGCAGTATGCCGCCGCAGCCAGCCTGCAGGATCCGGACCAGGTACTCCGCAGCAGGCGGGTGAACGACGAGGGCAAGAGGATGTTCTGCGAGGCGTTCGACCGTCTGGGGTTGAAATACGCCCCCTCTCAGGCGAACTTCGTGTTCGTGAATCTGGGGAGGGACTCCGTGGAAGTGGCGGACGCGCTGCTGCGCAAGGGCGTGATCATCCGGTCTGGCAAGATCTTCGGAACCCCCACTTGCGCGCGCGTGACGGTCGGCCTGCCCGAAGAGAACCGGCGGTTCATTGCCGCCCTGGAGGAGGTCCTCGCCTGAGCGGCGGGCGGGGCGGGAGACGGCGCTGAACGTGGGAGACGACGGCAGCGGCTTTCTCGTCGGGACGCTCGGCATTGCCGGAGTGGGTCTCATCGGCGGGTCCGTCGGCTTGGCCGCACGGGCCCGCGGGCTGGCGAGGCACGTGGTCGGCATCGGACGATCCGCAGAGCGGCTAAAGCTGGCCCGCGAGTTGGGGGCCGTGGACGACTTTACCACCGACCTGCTGGAAGGCGCGTCCCGCTGCGACCTGCTCTACCTGGCCACACCCGTATTGACCATCATCGAGCAGCTGCGCCAACTTCCGCAGCTGCGTGGACACAACTGTGTGGTGACGGACGGGGGAAGCGTCAAAGGGGCCATCGTAAGGGCGGCCGAAGCGCTGCCTGCTGAGATGCGCTTTGTGGGCGGACACCCGATGGCCGGGTCCGAGGATGCGGGCGTGGAGGTGGCAAGGGAAGATCTGTTCGAGGGAGCCACCTACGTGCTGACCCCGGGAGATCGCACCGACCCTTCCGCCACGGAGCTGGTGCGCCGCTTCGCTGAAGCTCTTGGTTCGCGCGTGGTGGAGATGTCCCCGGAGACACACGACCGGATCGTCGCCTGCACCAGTCACCTGCCGCACATAGCCGCGGGAGCCTTTCTGCGGGTGGCGGAGGCGGCAGGACCGGGTGTGCGGGATGTGCGGGCGGGCAGTTTCCGGGACCTGACGCGCGTTGCAGCCAGCCCCTCCACTCTCTGGAGGGACATCTGCTGCGCCAACCGCGGGCCCATTCTGGACGCGCTCCGGCAGTTCCGCGAAGCGCTCGCCCGGGCGGAGGAGCTCATCGCTGAGGGAACGCCGGAGGAGATCGAGAGCTGGTTCGAAACCGGACGGCATCTGAACTGGGGACTGACGGCGGGAAAGGAGGCACCGGAGTGAGCAACTGGACTCTTCAGAGAGAGGGACCGTTCCGCGGCGAGATCGCGCCACCGGGAGACAAGTCCATCTCCCACCGCGCGGCCATCCTGGGGGCGCTGGCGGAGGGCGAGACGCATATCACCAACTTCCTGCCCTCCGAAGACTGTCTGAACACCGTGCGATCGCTCAGACTGATGGGCATCAGGATAGACGCCCACTCCGCGACGGAGCTGACGGTCCACGGAGGCGACCTGAGCGAACCGGAGACCATCCTGGATTCCGGCAACTCCGGCACA
>JBBFLP010000336.1:0-2957 GCA_037478975.1 Armatimonadota bacterium | reverse complement strand
CGCCGCAGTTCCTCTTCCGCCTTCTTGCGCTCCTCGATCTGACGCTCCAGCTCCCTGCAGGTCCTGTCAGCAGTATGTTTGTGCTGAAGGAGCTGCAGCTCAAGCGCCTCGGTCTGGGCACGGAACTCCATCTCCCGCCTGCGGGTCTGCGTGATGTCCGTCTGGATGAGTACAAACCCTTCGGAAGCGCCGTCTTCTCTGCGGATGGGCGTGGCCTCCAGCAGCGTCCAGCAGGGGTCTCCGGATTTCGTCCTCTGGCAGATCTCCATCTGGAACCCCATGCAGTCCGCCAGCTTCCGGCGCACCTCCGCGGCCACATCCTTCGAGGAACCGGGGGCGATAAGCACTTCATCCACCCTGGTGCCCAGAACGTCTTCCGTGCTGTAGCCGGTCAGCCGCGAGAACGCCTCATTGACCCAGGTGATGCGAAGGTCTGAATCGGTCAGGACAACGGCATTGGCGGTCTTGCGCGCCACCAGGGAGAGCCGCTCAATCTCCTGCTGCTGGCGGATCTGCTCGGTGACATCCGTCATCACACCGATGGCAGCAACAGCCTCGCCGGAAGGCGAGAGCACCTGCCCCGCATTGACGCGCGTCCAGCGGAGGCTGCCATCTTTATGGATGAAGCGGACATATTCGCTAATGGCTTGCTGGCCAGGCTCACGGAGCTTCCAGAAGCGCTCGATCACACGTTCCCGGTCTTCTTCAGGGACGAATTCCAGGCAGTTGTGTCCCAGTCCTTCCTCGACAGTGAAGCCTGTCATGGCTTCCCAGGCCGCGTTCAGGAAGGTGTAAACGCCGTCGGGGTCCGTCTGAAAGATCACATTGCCTGTGGTCTCAGCCACAACGCGGTAGCGCTCCTCGCTCTCCTGCCATGCCCTGAGCAGGCGCTCCCGTTCCACGGCCTCTTCGCGCATCCTTTCTTCCTGCTCGAAGAAACGCCGGATGAGCCGCGCCACTTCCCCGATCTCGGTGGATGTTTCCTCCAGATCGTTAATGGATTCCAGATCGCCTGTGCTGGCGCTTCGCGCCATCTGTTTGAGCGGAGCGCCCACCCAACGGCTCAAGAGAACAGCCATCAAGCTCAGGAGAGCGGCGGTCATCGCGAGGGACATTAGAAGCTGCTGGCGAGCGCTGCGCGTCAGCGCTTTGAGCCCCGGGTTCTCGAAAGAGGCCTGAAGGTAGGCCACGTCCCTCCCGTCCCAGCCTGGAAGCGGCTGCAGATGAGAGACCTCCCCCACCTGATCTGCAGTGCCGGTGCGTGGACGGCGAAGGATCTCCAGACGGCACGCGGCGTCCTTCTCCAGGGCTGAGAGCATCGCCTCATCCCACAGTTTGCCAGCGAGGAAATAACCGTAGGGCGTACCCAGACGATCCTCATCGGCCGAGGAGTGGATCGTTCCTGCGTGCACCTCCAGCAGACCCCGCGCAGTCCACGTGAAGAATCGCATCACGCGGCGGCGCTTGATCTCCCGGAACGTTTCTGGCGACAGGCTCAGCGTTGCGAGTCCGGAATCTGCCCTTGGGCTGCGGGCGGAATAGATCTGCTCCCGTTCCAGGTTGTAGACCCAGATGCCGTCCGCTCCGTATGTCTCGACGGCGGCGTTGATAAAGCGGCTGGCCCACCGGGAGTCTCTTCTGAGCACGAACTCCACCATCTCGTCCCAGAAGGTGTAGTCGTAGACCAGGCTCCAGACGCTGCGGGACTTGAGCTGAAGCAGACGGTCCAGCGTGCGCGACCGGTCTTCGCGGAGCTGGGCCGCAATCTGTTCAGCCTCAGCCAAGATGGTGCCGTGACGGACCACGGCTGCCGCCGCGATGGCGACGGCCGCCAGGCAGACGAGTGTTGTGATTTTGAAACTGATGGATCTCACGCGTTCGACCACCGGTGTCGTCAGCGCGCACCGTCCGCGACCGCGGCTCATCGGCATCGCAACACATAGCGCGCAGGCTCTCCCGGAACCCCCGAGCGGCCAGTGGGAAGCCGGAAAAGCCAGTTCGATTATCGGCAACAGTTCCTGTTAGGGTCAGGATTTTGTCGCGGAAGATGCAAACGGAAGATTGGCAGGATGATACTATCTCTGTTACACTGAGGAACCGGCTCTGTCAGACGGGCGGCCGCGGAGGGCTGCCTGTTGCCGGCAAGGAGGACGCACCGTGAGATCGCTGTCTGTGCTGACGCTGCTTCTTCTGGCCGCTCCCGCGGCCCTGCCGTCCATTGCGCGCGACCCCATCGGAACACCGCCGGCAGTCTCCGTCCGCAAGCTGGCCGCATCCGAACTGCAGGGAGACTCCCCCGCCCGTGCGGTGCAGGGCTGGATGGCCGTTATCCCGCGCTTCGAGAACTACATCATAGATTATCTTCCCGAGCAGCAGACCGAGGTGCGCCTGGCGTGGAACGATGACAACCTGTATGTCTTCTTCCGCTGCTTCGAAGAGCGGATGGACCGCCTGAGCGGCCGCCTCACGGAGCGGGATTCGCGCATCTGGGAGGACGACTCCGTCTATGTGATGCTGGATCCGGATCGTGACCCGAAGACCTATTTCCATCTTGGCGCGACCGTGGCCGGCACGCAGTACGATGAAAAGGACCGTCCCGAGCAGCCCGCAAGCTGGGACGGGCAGTGGACGGTGGAGACCGCGCGCGAGGAGTCTGCCTGGACGGCTTTCTTCACGATCCCGTTCAAGACTCTGGGTGTCTCCGCGCCCCGGCCGGGAGAGACGTGGAAGGCGAACTTCGCCCGGCGGTCAATGACCGTGAAGGAGCGCAGCGTCTGGGCAAGCATCCGCTACCATCTTGTGGAGCCGGAGAGCTGGGGGGAGATGACCTTCCAGGATGCAGACTCGCTATCGGGCGCCCTGGTCATCCGGGACCGGAAGGCCCGGAAGGAATGGACACCGGTCGGGCTAAGGGGAGCAGGCACCTGCAGCCGGCCCGAGACGTTTGTCTCCGCCCC
>JBBFLP010000335.1:0-2961 GCA_037478975.1 Armatimonadota bacterium | reverse complement strand
CAGCCAGCACCCAGTCGCCCTGATTGGCCAGATTGCGGTTCAACCACTGATGGTTAGTTCCGAACTGACCCGCCCAGGGGATATTCGGGTTCATACTGCCCTCTTCGTCCACGATACCGTCGAAGCTCACTTCGATGGGATTGTAGGCGTTGAAGGGGTTAGCGTCGTTCTTCGGCACCCAGGTCCAGACTCGGAACAGCTCGGCGGTTGTGGGAGCGTCCCCGTGGTGCACACTGGAGTCGAAGCGCCAGCGGACCCGCGCCTCGCCGTCGAAGCCCGCGGTCCAGTGGTATACGGCGCCGCCGCCGGGGCCGGGGCCACCGTTGCCCTCACGCACCCACTTCTCCGGCTTCACCAGTTCGTAAGTGGTGATGATCCAGGCATCACCATACTGCCAGGCCGATGCCGTACCGGCCGCTCCGGCCAGTAGCGCTATCGCAGCGAGGGCTGTGATGATCCGCGTAAATCTCATAAGTCAACCTCTCCTTTCAGAACCTGCCGCTCTTGAACTTTCGAGTCTGGACACGAGCGATACACCGACGCCGCCCGAACAACCTCCGCATCACGCTTCGATGCCGGATTGATCCCTTTCAGTATAACCGCCCGGAATGGTTCGGCCACCATTAAGTGCAACAATCAGGTATTTTTACCTGCATCCGGGATGTCCGTTTGATGCTGATCGGGGCGCCGCCGGTATATCAGGCCATGGCGGCGCCCCTCACCGAGGTTTTCAGCTTCTCAGCGGCAAATGATCCGTGCCGATGCCTAGCGGCGGCGGCGCAGAGCCATACCGGCGAAGCTCAGCAGTCCGGCACCCAGCGCGGCCATCGTGCCGGGCTCGGGGACCACGGTCACGCGCAGGTCGCTCCACGCGCGATCGATGTCCCAGGGGAAGTCCCACTTGGCATACAGCCAGGAGCCGCCCTTGAGCCACATATAGACACCGTTCCCCGGAGCCATCGGGTCAGCGCTGGCCGGGGCCTGAGGCCCGGGGCCGGTGCCCTTCCAGGTACCGCGATCGGCGTCACCGAACTCGGAGCCGATCCACTGATGGTTGGTGCCGAACTGGCCTGCCCACGGGATCTCCGGCTCGATCGGGAAGGTCTCACCGGCGGCGCCGCGGAACTGGCTCTCGATCGGCTGCCAGTTGCCCGGACCGGCCGTCGGGACGAAGATCTCGATCTTCCAGAGCTCGGCGGTGGTGGGCATTCCGGGCTGATCCAGCTTCCAGTAGATGCGGCGGACGCCGTCCGCCCCGCTGGCCCGCCACGCGCTTGCGCCGTTGTATCCGGCGCCCGGCAGCTCGATCCATCCTCCGCCCTGCCGCTCCGCGACGGGCAGGATCCACGAATCGCCGTAATTCCAGGCTCCTGCAGGCGAGACCGCCGCGATGGCGAGCAGGACCGCTCCCACAAACAGCACTCTCTTCATGGTTACCTTCTCTCCTGTTCTGTCGAGTCGCCGTCCTGGGTTGGCCGGAAGACGCTTCCGGGCGTTCCGGCGTCAGCCGGGACGGACAGAGAAGCACTCAGTCCGGATACCGGGCACATCACCCTCCGTCCAGACCGCCTTCAGTATAAGAGCGTGGTCTGAGATCTGTAAAGATATTTTCATACTGCTTCCTGCAAATCCGGTATTTGTACGGGGTTGAGGGCGGATTGCAGAAGCCGTTCGAAGCTGACGCAGCCAACTATGATATTTTGTTGACAAAATCAAGCACGTGTGAAATTCGCTTGCACCGAGGCGGACTGTATGGGAGAATAGAATTCAGAAAGTCCATGGCCGTTCGTGCGGCCCTTGCCCGACCCGAGAGGACGACCCGGTGAAGCGTTTTCCACGCACGGATCCACGAATCGCCAGCCTTGCTGCGCTGTGCTGTCTGCTCGCAGCGGCGGTGAGCGCCCCTGCTCCTGCCGCCGATACCTGGACGGATGTCATCCCCGGCGTGCGATACCTGCACAGGGTGACCACCACGCCTCGCCCCCTGCGCATCCACGTCCTCATCGTGGATGTCTCCAATCCTCGCATCCGGGTGGGGACCCTGATGAAAAACGAATATCCCGGCCCGGACGGCGGCGAGACCACCAGCGGTATGGCCCGCCGCCACGGCGCTCTGGCGGCCATCAACTGCGACTATTTCAGCTCGGGCACCACGGAGGATCACATCCCGCAGGGCATCAGCATCCATGATGGCCTGCTGATGGCTGGTTCCGGCCACGTCCCGGGAAGGCTTTCGTGGGTGATGGACGAGACAACCCGGGAGAGTTATATGGGGGTATACGCGACCACCTACCCCTACACCCCACAGCCATGGATGTTCCATGCAGCCAGCGGCGGCCCCCGGCTTGTGCGCGATGGAGTAATCTCTATCGAGAACACATCCGGGCTGCCCAGCGCCTACTCTCTGAATCCGCGGACGGCACTTGGCATCTCGCAGGACCGCAAGACTCTTATCCTGGCGGTTGTGGACGGCCGGCAGCCGGGCTTCAGCGAGGGCGTGACGGGCCCGGAGATGGGCCAGCTGCTCATCGAGATGGGCGCGTATCAGGGAATGAACTTCGATAGCGGCGGCTCCTCGACGTTCTATCTGAACGGAGCCGTCCGCAACCGTCCGTCGGATGGTTCGGAGCGCCGGGTGACCAATGCGCTGGCAGTGTGGGACACCTTCGACCAGGGTCCTCCCCCGGCGGTCGCCGTGGCCACGGGTTTTGAGGGTCCATTCTTCGCCCCCGGACCGGTAAACGGGCAGAACGGCTGGTCTGGTAGCGCCTCCATCACTCAGGGAGCCGGCCCGGACGGCGGACGCGCTCTGGTGCTGGATGACAATGGCGCATCGCGCAACGTGACGACGGGAGTGGACAAAGTCCAATGGATTGACTTCCGGGCACGACGCGTGGGAGGCGCCGGGACCGGCACCATGCTGTTCGGAGTCTCGCCTTCCGCCGTTTTCGGAGCGGTGAG
>JBBFLP010000334.1:0-2963 GCA_037478975.1 Armatimonadota bacterium | reverse complement strand
GAGGTGGCGGGATCCCCGCCCGCCGGGGTAATCAGTGGAGATGATGGAATTCGAAGTCAGACGCACCGGACAGACCGGCGCCGCCCGGATAAACGAAGACTGGGGCAGTCTTACCTGGCTGGCGGGCTCGAACGTGTCAGTGGGAGACACTCTGACCCTGGGGCGGGTGGTCATCCGCCGCGGGCACAGCAACCCGCGCCACGCTCACTCCAACTGCCGTGAAGCGCTGTATCTCCTCTCGGGACGGCTGCGGCACACGGTGGGCAGCGAAGAGGTCATCTTGGAGCCGGGGGACACGCTCATCGTCCCGCCGGGCGTCTTTCACAATGCGGAGAGCATCGGGGAAGAGGACGCGGATATGATCGTGGCCTACGACTCCGGTCAGCGGGACTTCATTCCCGAGGGCTAGAGGGCTCATCGCCTGGACCAGGCGGCTCCCGGGGCGTCACCCGGCCAGAGATCTCATCCAGCCGCCGCGACAGACGCTCCAGTTCCCGCGCGGTCTCTCCCGCCGTCCGTGTAAAGCGCGCGAACGCCCGGAAAGCCTCCACCGCTGCCCAGAGAACCAGAGCGCACAACAGAAGCACCGCTGTGGTGACAATGGCAAGAGCGGTCGGATTGTTCAGGATCCCCATTGGCTTCAGCGCCCCCTGCAATTGAACACGCGGGGGGAAGTTACGCGCAAGAGGCGCACTTCTTCCGGGCAGGAGACAGACCCGTCAGGGTGGAACCCTACGGCGAGCGGATGCCGCAGCCGCGAGCATCCTTCCGATACATTTCAGGAGTAGCACGTTGTCCGAGACAGCGCCGCCCGTTGAGATACTGGAGGCCCACCTGAGCTCCTTCGACCCTCAGGAGCGCAGGGCCGCCCTTCTGCAGCTTGTCGAACTCGCCCGGCAGGGTCAGATCGGCCTTCCGGATCCGCGTCCGGAGGTCAACCTGCACATCCACACCTTCTTCAGCTTCAACTGCGAGGGCTGGTCGCCCACGCGCGTCGCCTGGGAGGCGCGGAAATACGGGCTCGAAGTGGCGGGCAAGGTGGATTTCGACGTGCTGGAAGGGATGGAGGAGTTTCTGGAAGCCGGGGAGATCCTCTGTCTGAAGACCGTCTGCGGGCTGGAGACGCGCGTCTTCATACGGGAGCTGGCGGACAGGGTCATCAACTCGCCGGGCGAGCCCGGAATCGCCTACTTCATGGCCGCCGGATGCACGCGTCGGCCGGAGCCGGGCACGCAGGCGGCGGGGACGCTCGCCGGGTTCTACCGCACGGCAAGGGCCCGCAACGAGGAGCTCATGGCGCGCGTGAACACCTACCTTGGCGACGTGCAGTTGGACTACCGGCGGGACGTGCTCTCCCTGACCCCCGCGAAGAACGCCACCGAGCGCCATCTGCTGGCCGCCTATAACCAGAAAGCGCGGGAAGTCTTCCCGGACGAGGGGGACCTGTGCCGGTTCTGGTCGGACAGGCTGGGAATACCGCATCCGGAAGCGTGCGAGCTGGTCCGTCAGCCGGTCCGGCTGCAGGAGACCATTCGCGGCAAACTGATGAAGAAAGGCGGCGTGGGCTATGTGCAGCCGGACGCGGGTTCTTTTCCGGCTGTGGAGACCGTGTCGGAGTTCGCGCGCGATATCGGAGCTCTGCCCTGCCTTACCTGGCTGGACGGAACGAACCCCGGCGAGGAGGATGCGGGCGAGCTGGTGGAGTTGATGCTTGCCAAGGGCTGCGTCTGCGCCAATATCATCCCGGACCGCAACTGGAACATCGCCGACCCGGACGCGAAAGCCCTGAAGCTGCGCAAACTGGACGAGTTCATCCGCGCGTGCCGGGACCAGGGGCTGCCCATCGCCGTGGGGACAGAGATGAACCGGTCCGGCCTGCCTTTCGTGGACGACTTCTCTGCGCCGGAGTTGCGCCCCTACGTGCAAGACTTCCTGGACGGCGCGCACTTCTTCTGGGGGCACACTCTGCTCGCGCGCCACGCGGACTACGGGTATTTCAGCCCGCGCGTCCAGGAGGCGTTCGGCGCGGCCCGCAAGCGGCGGAACAAGTTCTTCCAGCTGGTGGGCGCTCTCCCCTATCCCTCACCCGAAAAGCTGGCGCAACTGCGGGAGAAGGACCTGGACCCGGAGCATCTGCTGGTCTGGTTGAAAGAGGGCTAGATCCGGATTCAACTCTCTCCGGACGCAGGCCTGGCCAACAGCTCAAGCAACGCCTGCACCACCCCGCCGATGGTATGCGGGTCCGCCTCCGCGTGGACCGGCAGGCCCAGATCGCGCGCCGTCCGGCTGGTGACGGGGCCGATAGACACCACCTTCACCGTCTCCGGAAGCCGGAAATCGGGCGTGTCCAGACCGGCCAGCTTCACGAAGTTGCGGACGGTGGAGGAGCTGGTAAACGTCACGGCGTCCACCGTCCCGGCGGCCAGCATCAACCGCAGCTCCGCCGCCTCGGTGTCCGCGGCCACGGTCCGGTAGCAGGGGACTACATCCACCTCGCAGCCGTGCCTGCGGAGCTGCTCCGGGATCAGCTCCCGCGCGTCCTCCGCCCGGGGGATCAACACCCGCACACCCGGGCGCTTCTCGGGGAACTCCTCCACGAAGGACTCCCCCACAAAACGGCCGGGAACGAAGTCTACCGTCAGTGAGCGTTCCTCGACGGCGCGGCGCGTACCCTCGCCCATGACGCCGATCTGAATACCGGCAAGCGCCCGGACATCTCCGCCCAGCCGGAAGATCCTGTCCAGGAAGAAGCGCACGCCATTCACGCTGGTGAAGACCACCCAGTCATAGGTCTCCAGCTCCTCGATTGCGCGGTCCAGCCGCTCCAGCGAGGGGCCATCCTCCAGCGGCCGGCACGAGATGACGGGAAACTCGATGACGCCGGCACCGAGCGCCTCCAGAGCCTCCGTCAGCTCGCTTGCCTGCTCACGCGAACGCGTGACCACCACGTGCCGCCCGGAAAG
>JBBFLP010000333.1:0-2974 GCA_037478975.1 Armatimonadota bacterium | reverse complement strand
GGCAGTATAACTTCGGCACCCCGTATCTTCCCCACGGGGAAGGAACGGTGTACATCTACATGGATGGCCATGCCGCCTGGCAGAAGACCGCCTACTACCGCCAAGGAGACTTCTCTTTACCGGAAGGCTATTGAGGAACGAAGGCTGATCGCCACCTCCTCTCCCACCAGAAAACCTGATTCCTGGGTTGCTGTTTCCTGAGCCCCCGTCCGGCCATCGGGTGGGGGCTCACGGCCTCAAAAAGGCTTGTTGCGAACGCAATGCATATTCCCGTACTCTTGACAGTTATCCGGAAACCCTCCGCCTGAGATACTGGATATGTGACCGCACGGGCATCGGGCCCGGCGGCGCCAGTCATTCGAATGCGAGGGTCAACTCATTGAAGAAACTCACGGCAATCCTGATCGCCTGTGCCGCTGCTTTTTCCGTCATCGCCGGCGGCCAGGCGTTCGCAGATAACATTCAGGTAGGCGATTACGTCCGCTTCTTCGACCGCGAGGGCACCACGGACGGTGGAGAGTTCGGCCTGGCGCTGCTCCCGAACAGCAGCGTGGAGATTCTGCGCACGTTCTGTCTGCAGCGCGATGAGTACCTGGACTTCAACGCTCAGGGCTTCTTGGTCACAGGAATCAGCACCATGGTCATGGGACAGGGAGACCCACTGGACCCGAGGACAGCTTATCTGTATACGCAGTTCCGCAATGGGACTCTCTCCAACTACGACTACACACCGAACAGCCCGGGCCGCGCAGCTTCGGCTGATGCACTGCAGCAAGCCATCTGGCATCTGGAGGGCGAGCCCGGATACGCCACAGTCACCGGACAGGCGTTCCTCTGGGTGCAGGAGGCCACGGCGGCCGGATGGACCGATGTGGGGAACGTGCGTGTTCTGAACCTGCAGTGGACCCGCAACGGCCGCGACGGTCAGGGCGCCCAGGACGTGCTGATCCTGAACCCCGTGCCCGAGCCCATGTCCATGGCTCTGGCCGGCCTGGGTCTGGGAGCGGTGGCGGGGCTGCGCCGCAGGGGTCTGCAGGCCGCCTGACCTCCTCCCTCCCAACGGGATTGACAACCCGGAAGCCCCGCTAGCGAGCGGGGCTTTCTCATTTCAGGCCGTTTCCCCGGGGACCGATCTTTTCCCAAGGGATGGGCCGGAATCCCGTCTTCCATACCGGAGCGTCCGGACGCAACCGGAAATCCTGCGGCCCGGGGTTTTCCGGCAGGGACGCGACAAAGCCCGGATCCCCTGCCGTCCAGTTGTCCTTCATCCTCACCACCTTCTGCAGCACTCCATGCTTCAGCTCGATACAGGCGCCGTCGTAGCAGATGTTCCGCTCCAGGCGGTTGCCCTTCGGAACAGCCGGATCGTCGCTCAGGATGTTGCGCAGGGCGGGATAGTGGATGCTGTACGGCGGCCGGTCGTGCGCGACAGCCGCCAGGCGCTTCATCAGAGTGTCGTCACGGCCGTCGAACCAGAAACTTGCCCAAGTCAACCCCCGCGCATCCACCAGCATACCTGGACGGCACTGCACGAAGATGTTGTTCTCCACGACGTTGTCGCGCCCTCCACCGATGAACACCGATGCACCGGCGCGGTAGAACAGGTTGCCGCGGACGATGGTCCCGCTGGCGCAGTCATCCAGGTAGACCGCGTGGACCTGTTCTGCTTCACCGAGATCGTGGAAATAGTTGCATATGACCCGGTTCCCGCGCTGGGTGAAGTCCCGCCCGATGTAGAAGGCTCCCGCGTCGTTCGTCTCCAGACAGAGCCGCCCGATGTCGTTGTAAGCCACAAGATGCTCGTTACCGTGGGCGATGATGGCGCTGTGGGGGCCATCGTGGATGCGATTATGCAAAACACGGTTGCCCACGCCGTCGAGAGCTATCGCCGGCCGGTAGGTGCGTCCCCAGCGGCTGAAATGGTGAATGTGGCAATCCTCGACGAAGTTGCCGGCAGGCGTCAGCGTCTTGCGGTCGCCTCCCCCCAGGAGCACCGCGTTGTCACCCGTGTTGTAGATATGGCATCTCCGGACACCGTTTCCGCTGCTACCCCGCCGGTCCAGAGTGGTATTGGTGTAGAGGGCTGCCTGATAATCCTCGCGACGCTCGCCAATGACAACACCCACATTTCCCACGTTGCGGATGGTGCAATCCTGCACCAGGTTGTCCCGTCCGTCCGTGATGACCACGGCCGTGCCGCGCGTGCATTCAAGAGTAAGGCCGGACAGCACTACCCCGGTGGCGCCGGTGATCGTGAACATCGGTTCTTCCAGGACGGACACCTGCACCCGGCGGCCACGAGAGGGGTGCGGAGGCCAGAAGTAGAGGATGCCCCTCTCGGCATCCACGTAGTACTCGTTCGGACTGTCCAGTTCTTCGAGGATGTTCAGGAACCGGAAGCGCGCCCCGGCCTTGTAGCCATACACTCCGTGGGGAGCGGCCGTGCGAACCTGCCGGGAGGCGGGATCCAGAGATTCCACACGCTCGTAGGAATCCGCCCAGTCCCAAGTCCAGTATCCGTGAACCCACACGTCGCGAGCGTCGTTCCAGCGCGACGGGCGGTCGCCTTCGTAGCGGAACACTCCGGCATCAGGACCGCCTGGCACATCCGCTATCCTCGCCCAGCCATCATCAGGCCAGCCTGCAAGGCGGGCAGGCTGACCTTCGAAGAACAGTTCAAGATGCGCAGGCTTCAGCGGGCGGCCGAACCCGCGGTTGCTCAGCGCGCCGAAGTCCCGCACACCTGCCTCGCGCAGGTCAGCCTGCATCACGTGCGGGGCCGCATCCCCGAGCCTTGCCCGGACATCCGGATCCCGGACCGGCTCCCACTGGAGGACACTGCGTCCTCCCATCAGCACGGCCGTCTGTCCGCGTGCCGGCCGGATGGTCAGGAAGCTGTCCTGCGGGCCGAGCTCAATGGTTGCCGTGACGGGGTATTCGCCCCCGGCAAGGACGATCTCCGCAGCCGATGGCA
>JBBFLP010000332.1:0-2999 GCA_037478975.1 Armatimonadota bacterium | reverse complement strand
CTCCGGAACGAACCCATGATGATCGCCCAGCTGGTGCGTTACGCTATCATCGCCACCGGGACGCAGCGGATGGATGTGGCGTTGTCGTCACCGCGCGGCCTGAGTGTTGAACAGGCCACGGATGCTTTCGACGTCGTCAGCCGTATTGACCTCTCGGACTCGATGGAGATGGCCCTCAGGGGCGAGCGTGTCCTTATCTTCACGGCAATGACCGAGGCGCGCAGGGGACCGATGGGTGTGGGCCTCCTGATGGCAGCGGAACCCGGGTTTCCGCCGCGCGAGACCACCGGGATGAGGCGCGTGATGGATCGCTTGCTGGGCTACGTTCTGGCGCCGGCGATCTATCTGGACCAGCTTACCTACCTCGATCTTGCGAAGCGGCAGATGGAGGCGCTCAGGGCTCCGGCGTCCGAGCGCCCGAAGCTCCTCTCAGAAGCGGATGAAAGCTTGAGATCCACGCCGCGGTATGCCATTTTTACCAGGCTTATTGCTCCCGTCTTCGGCCGCAGTATGAACCAGTGCCTCGCCGCCGAGGCGAATATCGAGGCGTGCAAGGCGATGTTTGCGATTGCCGCCTACCGCAGCCGGACAGGGGCGTATCCGGCCACACTGAAGGAGGCTTGCGCGCTGCTGGGACGGCCGGCGCCTCGTGACCCGTTCACCGGGTCGGAGCTGCGTTATCGCCGGGAGGGCATTTCCTACTTGCTGTACAGCGTTGGAGAGGATCTGAAGGACGATGGCGGCGCCCCGCAGGTGAAGCGCAGCGTGGGTGTAAGAGAAGGCGACCTCATCTGGGGCGGCGGCCGAAGCGCGTCCAGGAGGCAGTGACCGCCTCCCTAAGGCCTTCTTCCCCAGGGTCGAAAGCTTCAAGCCGCAGGCAGAAACGAAAACGGACAGACGCGAAACGAAGACGTCGGACCGAGGGCAAGCAAAGAGCTTTTTCCTCTGGTGGAAGAAGGTCTGGATGAGGGAGGTGACCTGTCCTGCGCGCGACTGAGGTTCGTCCGCCCCGTGAGTTCCGCGAACTTGTTCCCAAAACCCATCCCCTACGGTGGTTGAGCCGCCCGCCGAAGGGCGGGCGAGTCGAAACCACGGACAATAACCGGCACGGCCTCGATACGCGCGCCTGACGCCGCGCTACTTGACCACCGTAGAGGGATTGGCCCATGAGCGTCGTCCGGCCGGGCGGGACAGCTCGCGGCGTGCCCAGCGGCAGGCTACGCCCAGATCCTCCAGCTGGCCGGGGGTGGGCTCGCCTGGCCCGTAGAGCGCTTCGCTCAGCAGCTCGGAGGCGCACCGGACCGCCTCCGCTGCCGGGTGCGAACCTTCGTTCAGAGCCTCGAACGCATCCGCCATCTCCAGCGGCGTGGTGGCCGGCGAAACTGTCACCCCGTGCCTGCGAAGCGCGACTGCCAGATCGCGCCAAAGAGCCCGGGCCCTGCGTCTGCCCGCCGACAACCTGCGCGGAGCGAACCCTTCCGGATCGAGCGGAGCGGCGGGGAACACCACCCGCAGCGCCAGTAGCGCGAAGCCCAGTGTGGCCAGCAAGAGAGCGAAGCGCGCGTTGCCGCTGGCGTAGAAGAAGCGCAGCTCAGACATCAGCGAGGACCAGAAGTCCTGCGGCGTGACGTCGCCTGACGGTGTCGCCTCCACCGCCTGCCATCCATAGCCAGGGAAATAGATCTCGGCCCAGGAGTGCCGGTCGCGGTCCCGCACAACATACTCGCCCCGCTCCTCGTCGAAATCCCCGGGCATGAATCCCGTCGCGATCCGCGCCGGGATGCCCAGGGAGCGAGCCATCACCGCCAGCGCGCTGGCGAACACGTCGCAGTAGCCTCTGCGGGACTCGAACAGGAAGTACTCCACAGCGTCGTCCTGGTCTTTGGGCAGGGGCGGGGTCTGAAGATCGTAGACACAGTGGCGCGCCAGATACTTGCGCAGGGCCATCACCCGGTCATAGTCGTTGTCCAGGCCGCGGGTGATCCGCTCCGCTTCCATCCGGACCCGGAAGGTGGCGTCATTGCGGTTGCGGAACCGCTCCACCTCCGGCGGATAATCCGATCCGGCGTTGCGGAGCTGGTCCGGCGTGGCCGTGGAGACGTAGGAGACCACCCGGTACTCCGTGATAGGGGGGCCCGAGAGCCGGGGCAGCCGCCAGCAGTTGAAGGAATCCCGGTAGAGGTCGCTGGAGGCGATCCAGAACGCCGCAGGCTCGCCGGCCGCGTGCAGGTATCCGCGGAATCCCGAGGGGCTGTAGAACTGCTGCACAAGCTGCGTCGTCGGTCCGCGGTCCTCCTCCGTCCAGGCCTGGAACTGGTTCTCCACAAAGCCGCTGGAGGATGGAAGTCTGGGGGTGAGCGGCGCGTGCGACTTCCAGTCACGTCCCGAGTAAATGTCCCAGACCCGCGTCCGCCAGTAGGCCGGAGCCGAGGCCCTGACGCGCATCTCCTCCCGGCTGGACAGCCTCACCGGCCCTTCAGAGATCTCCAGCACGTTCCCTTCGCCTTCACCCACCGGCAGTTCCAGAGGTTCCCGGTTGGCCGAGAGGGTGGGAGCCAGCTTCACGAATCCCCACATTGCGGTGTGCTGAACCAGCGGGCTGACCACCGATCCCGCCAGTACTGCCCCGATGGCCAGCGTGGCCGAAAACGTCACCGAACGGAATTTCTGCCCCCCGCGCGAGGTCGTGGTCTTACGGCCGCTCTCGACGAACATCAGGATGGAGAAAGCCAGCCACGCGGTGAAGAACAGAATCACGTCCCCGCGGGTTGAGGTGGTGGCCACCACGCCGATCAGAGCAAGCGAGGGCACGGCCGAGAACATGACCGCCTCGTCCGAGACCAGTGAGAACGACCGCACCACCTCCGCCCACACCAGCATGACCGCGAGCGACAGCTCCTTGTGGAAGAGTGCGATGCCGGGGCTCAGCAGAGGGCTGGTGTCTCCCGTGGCGAACAGGCGCGCATAGGTGGCCAGACAGATGGTGATGACCACTGTCT
>JBBFLP010000331.1:0-3003 GCA_037478975.1 Armatimonadota bacterium | reverse complement strand
GCGTGCAGCGTGTGCGGGGTGCAGACGTAGATGATATCCACCTCCGGATCATCCGCAAGCGCCTGATAGCTGCCGTGTCGCCGCGGAATGCCGTGCTTTTCCCCGAACGCCTCCGCCTTCTCCTGCGTCCGCGAGCCCACGGCCGCAAGCTCCGCGTCTTCCAGAGACTTCAGCGCATCCGCCATTTTGTTGGCGATGTTGCCCGTACCCAGGATCCCCCAGCGTATTTTCCGGTTTTCCATAGAAGATCTCTCCACTGAAAGGGCGGCTTCCGGCGGTTGCCGCTCCCGAAGCTACCAATACTCTGCCCGGCCGCTCCAGTCCTGCGCTGCCGGCGGAAAAGACCGATGGGGTATACTGCTCATCAAGGCTGGAGTCCGGACGCCCGGCCTTCTGACCATCTGAAAGGCGCTCACAGTGCAGGAGATTCTGGAGTCTATACGCGACGAGGGACTGAAGAAAGGCGCTTCCTTCGTGGAAGCACGCGCGGTGGAGCGTGATTCCACCAGCATCGTCCTTCAGGACGGGAATGCGGACAAGCTGTTCCGCGCGTCGAGCTTCGGGCTGGGGGTACGTGTTCTATCAGACGGAGCCTGGGGCTTCGCCAGCGGCAACGGCGCGTCCCGGGAGCAGGGACTGGAGCTTCTGGAAGCGGCGCTTGCCGCCGCAAAAGCCTCTCGCGCCGGCCGCTTGGAAGAGGCCGTGGTAGCAGAGATCCCTCCCGTGACGGACCACTGCGCCACCGGGTTCCGCATTGACCCCCGGTCTGTACCTCTGTGCCGAAAGATGGAAGCCCTGGCCGCCCTGGACCGCGCCGGAATGGCCCGCGGAGAAGGCCGCATCGTCAACCGCGTGCTCTCCTACGGCGACGGCTGGCAGCGGGAAACAGTGGTGAACAGCTTCGGAGTGTCGGTGACGTCGGAATACGTGCGGACGTCTGCAACCTGCACATTCTTCGCCTCGGATGGACAGATCCGCCAGAGCGCCTACAAGCGCCGGGCGGCCCAGGCCGGCTGGGAATTGATGGAGGAGCTGGAACCTGCGGATTTCTCCGAAGCCGCCGCCCGCAGGGCGGTCAGCCTGCTGTCCGCGCGCAAGGCTCCTTCGGGCAAATTCCCCGTGATCTTCGACCCGTCCATCACGGGCCTGCTCACCCACGAGGCGTTGGGGCACAACGCGGAGGCGGATCACGTGGTGGCCGGCACCTCCATACTGGAAGGCAAACTGGGGGACACCGTGGCCAGCCCGCTGGTGACCATCATTGATGATGCCACCCTGCCCGGCTCGTGGGGATCCTACCGGTACGATTCCGAGGGAGTCCCGGGACAGCGCAGGGTGCTGATCGAGAACGGAGTGCTGGTGGGGTTGATGCACAGCCTTGAGACGGCGGCCCGGCTGGGCACGGAGCCGAACGGCAGCGGGCGGGCGCAGGACTACGGCTACCGGCCGCTGGTGCGGATGAGCAACACATTCATCCAGCCGGGCACCACCCCGCTGGAGGAGATGCTGAAGGACATCCCGCTGGGGGTGTATCTGACAGGGGGACAGTGGGGCTACGTTTTCTGCGAGCGGGGGCAGTTCACCTGCCACGCAGGAGGGGGATGGATGATCCGTAACGGCGAGCTGGCGGAGGAGATCCGTGACGTGAGCGTGGCCGGCATCACACTGGAGACGCTGGCCAACATAGACGCCGTGAGCGACGCATTCGAGATGAGCATGCCCGGGATGTGCGGGAAATGCGGGCAGGGGATGCCGGTAAATGCAGGCGGTCCCCACGTGCGCGTGCGGGAGCTGGTGGTGGGAGGTCAGGAGCGGGCATGACGGAGCAAGAGCTTTTGCAGCTGGCGCAGGAGGCCTGTGAGGCAGGGAAGCAGGCCGGCGCGGATTTCGTGGAGGTCAGCGTCCGGACAGGACGGAGCGCCAGTGTCCGGGTGGAGCGCTCGGCCATAGATTCCGTAGAGGTATCCCGCGGGGAAGGAGCCTCTGTCCGGGCGTTTGTGAACGGCGGACTGGGAGCAGTGTCCGTGGATGGCCTGGACCGGGACCGCCTGGCACAGTGCGCCCGTCAGGCAGCGGAGATGGCGCGCTATGCCGTGCCGGACCGCGACTTCGTGACGCTGCCGGGACCGGACGGGGCCTCCCGTGTGGAAGGACTGTATGATCCGGCCGTGGAGGATCTGGACGTCCCCGCGCTGGCCAGAATCGCATCCGAATGTGTGGAGTCCGCCCGGTCTGTGGCCCCGGAAGCCGTCTGCACCGGAGCGGTATCCGCCTGGGCAGGACGAGGCGCGGTGGCCAACAGCCAGGGTGTGGCGCGCGCCTCCCGTGGGACGAGCGTCTCGGCCTGGATCGAACCCATCATCCGGCGCGGCGACGACGTTGGCGCGTTTTACGAGTTCGATGCCGCGCGGCGGATGGCAGATTTCGACCACCGCGGCATCGGCGCGGAAGCAGCCAGAACCGCATTGCGTTTTCTGGGGGCCGTCAAAGTGGAGTCGGAAGAGATGCCGGTGGTCCTGGGGCCGCTGGCGGCAAGCTCCCTGTTCGAGGCGCTGGCCTCGCAGGCCGGGGCAGAAGCGCATCAGCGCGGGCGAAGCTGGCTCTGCGGAATGCTGGGAAAGAAGATAGCTTCCGATGTCCTCACGTTGCGCGACGACGCCACCATCCCCGCGGGGCTATCCTCGCGCGCGCACGACTCGGAGGGAGTCCCCTGCCGGCCCCTGACGGTCGTTGAAAACGGGATTCTGACAAACCTGCTCCACAACTCCTATACCGCCAACAAGGCCGGAGTGCCTTACACCGGACACGCTGCCGGCGGCGGCATCGCGCCGAGCAACGTAAACCCCGTTCTGGGCCAGCTAACGTCAGAGGAGATCATCCGGAGTGTAAAAAGAGGCCTTTATGTGAACATGGGAGGCATCGCTCCGGACGGTGCGACGGGCGATGTCTCGGCCACGGTGGACTTCGGGTTCCTGATCGAGAACGGAGAGATCACGAGGCCGG
>JBBFLP010000330.1:0-3025 GCA_037478975.1 Armatimonadota bacterium | reverse complement strand
TCGCGTGAGCGCGTCTGCAGCTCCCTCATCCGCTCGGAGAGCTTCCGGACCGCCTCCGCGAACTGCTCGTTCGTGCGCTCAAGGGCAGTAATGTTCTTCCAGGTGTGGTAGAGCTCCGTGAGGTTGTAGACGTTATCCCAGAACAGGCTGCCGTACTTCCACGCTGCCCCGGGAACAGTCTTGTCCAGGTTCAGAATGCCCACGATCTGGCCGATCCCGTCCCGGATGGTTTCCAGAGTCTCTCCCAGCGACTGATTGTCACGCTCGATAAGCAGACTTGCGTCGCGGAGCGCCTTGGACTCTTTCAGGCGCTGGATCAGCGTCACAATGTGCCGGTACTTCTCTAGCAGCTCCTGCGGAGGATCGGGGAGCCTCTTCGCCAGATCGTAGATGGTCTCGTAGCGATCCGCGAGGCCGGAGATCCCGAAGTCCATCGCCAGATCAGCGGCCATCTCGACACTGCGGTTGAACGCCTCATCCGAGGAGCGCTCCCATTCCTCGAACAATCTGGCGTTGTCCTGTATGGCGGGGGTCAGCCGCAACAGCGCCTGACGGGTGTTTTCGATCTGCTTTTCCGTCTCATTGAGTTCGTGTTTCCACAGGGCGACTCGCTCCCTCCACTCTTCCGGCGTAGATGGTGAAGGACGGGTCCCGCCAGACTCCGCCGCCGGGGCGGGCGTGACGGAGCCCGTATCGCCCACGGGCGGCCGGAGCGGCGCCACGCCCGCGCTCAGACTGGCCAGGGTGACCGCCACCGAAGACGCCTGGCGAAGGTCGGAGCGAAGCACTCCTGCCGCGGCCAGCAGCTTCTGGAGCTTCTGAACCGCCTCATCCCGCTTTTCCTCGGCCTCCTTCCGGATCCGCTCCGCCTCACCCGGCGAGGAGGAAGCTACCGCCTGCGCCCGCGCCAGATCGCCCTCGGCCTGCGTCAGCTCGTCCAGCACCCGGTGGGTCTGCTCGATCAGGGAGGCGCTGGCCATTCCATACGAGGCGACGATTTGCGGCTCGGGCGCGATCTCCAGCGACGGCAAGGCTGTCAGGTCCAGCTCGCCCGTCATCGCCCTGGCGCTGCGCTCGGCCAGATCGCGGGCAGCTTCCAGATTTCCAGCCACAGCCTCCTTCAACGCCGTCTCTGCAAAGGCCGCGCTCGCGGCAAGCTGGCGCATCACGTCGGTGACCACGGCAGCGTCGGTCTGGACGCTCACCCAAGAATCGCCCGACTGGCGCGAGAAATCCGCACCGCCTTCCTGTATGAACGTCAGCGACCCGCCGTCCCCGGTCACGTGGAACACCGCGCTCCAGAACCCGTGTGTCTCCCGCGGCAGAGAGGCTCTGCGGCCAGTCGCCCCACGCACGGTGACGGTGAGGCCCGACTGACGGATGGAGCGCGCAAGCGCGATGACCTTGGCGGCCTCAGACAGGCTGTGCAGCTCCGGGCAGGCACGCGCATAAGAAGAGTAGTTCTCGGTAAGGAACCGGCCATACCCGGCGGCGGCATCCTTCAGGAATCCGGAGAGACGGCCATCATCCGGCCCGTAGATGCGTCCCAGCCAGCCGTCCACCCGGACGCTCGACTGACCGAACTCCACCACCGAACCGTCCTGCGAGACCCTCAGCCGCACTTCGACCGGAATAAGCGTGCAACCCATCATCGCCCCCCCGGACGCAGGTACGCTGTACCCCGAAGCCTCCTCACGCTTCCAGAGGAACTCCTGCGACGTAAGATGGCCCGGGAACTGTTCCCTGAGATCCGGGAAGGAACTGATGCTCTTGAGCGCATAATCCGCCCGGAAGAGGATCTCGCCCAGCAACGAATCGGATGGAACGTCCTTGAAGACCAGCTCCACGCGCGGAGCCGGAAACCCGTAGATCCGGGAGAGGATCTCCGGCCCCAGCACCAGGCCATTCAGCATGGCGGCTCCATAGCGGCTGGAGATGGACTCCGAAATCAGGCTGCCCATGTAGTCTATGAGATCATCCGCGGAGCGCTGACCGGCCCGGATGCCGGAAACGATCTCCTGCATACGCGGCTCGGACGCGCCGAAGCTCCGGCACACCTCCGAAATGGCCAGGATGATGCCCTCGTTGCGCGTGGTCTGCGGGTCCAGATTCCGCGACAGCAGATCCAGATACTGCTCCCGCAGTCCCAGCTCATCGCACATGCGGAACAGCAGTTCCTCGGGAGTCCCCCCTGCCGAAAGCACTCCCAGCGCTTTCCCGGGACGTGTGTAGCCCAGACCGAGAAGCATCTTGCTCGCAAGGTCCATTACCTCAGTGTCGGGGATGTTCAGCTTGCCGGTCGCAGCGTCGTACAACCTCTTGAGCTCGCTGCCACTGATCCCCATCACCCGCGCCACGTTGTCGAAGAGACGCTTCCTGTCGGCCTGCAGCGACGCGTCGTTCAGCAGCAGATCGGCCACCTTGCGCGTCCACTGGTCGGCGTAGGCCGGGGAGGAATGCATCTTCCGGATGTCCTCATCCACCTTTCGGGCAGCATCCTGGAACGCCTGCTCGGACTGAGGGGTCGGTTCCAGGGAAAAGGAAGGATACGGATACTCCAGGGCCTCTTTCAGAAGGTCGGCGTAGGGAATGGGCCCGGTCGCCAGCTGCGGGTCATAGCGGCCGACGAATGTCACCTCGCCAGTGGCGGGATTAATAAGAGCGTACCGGAGGACATTGATGTCCAGCGGCCCGCTTCGCTGCGGCGGCGCTGGACGCTGTGGCGCGCCGCCCTCACCGGATGCAGGAACATCGAAGCGCGATGGACGGGCGACAGGACGGACGGTAAAGGTAAGTCTCTGGCCCTGCCGCAAGACCTCCAGCGGATAAGACTCTCCCACCTGAAGGGCGGAGGCCGCCCGGACGAACTGGTCGGACCCCGTTACAGGCGCTCCTGCAAGTGAGACGATCAGATCGCCCACTCTGATGCCCGCCTCCTCGCCCGGCGCGCCCGGCATCACCGCCACCACCAGCGCACCTTTCCCGCTTTCCGGGCCATCCTGAATCTGAAGGCCAAGGAACGCGC
>JBBFLP010000329.1:0-3061 GCA_037478975.1 Armatimonadota bacterium | reverse complement strand
GTGTCTGCGCGAGCGCGCGCGATGACCAGCAATACCCCTCCCGCCACCAGGATCAGCCCGCCTGCCAACTGAAGCGACGTCATCCGCTCCTTCAGGAACAGAGAGGCCGTTACGTGGGTGACGAAGGGAATGGCCATCAAAAGTCCTGTCGAGACAACCGGACCCAGCCCGTGGATGCTCCGGAAGTAGAACACGTGGGTAAGCGCGATGCCGATCAGCGCCGAGGGGGCGATCTGACCCCAGAGGATCGCGTCCAGACGTGCGGCCGAAGACAGGTCACCCAGCAGGAACATTAACAATAGGAGGGGTGGAGCAGTATACAGGCTGACGACGCCGAAGCTCAAGCGCGTGGGAAAACCGCCCAGATGCCGCCCCACACTGACGGCGTAGGCTCCGAACATCACGTTTGTCAGCGTCATGATGACTACCCCCGCGGCCGATGCCCCCGGCGCGGCGAGCTGATCCCGGAACATCAAGAGCATCCCCGCGACGCAGACCAGGGCTCCGGCACGAAAGGCGGGCTCACGGGCCAGCAGACGTTCGCGCGGGACCAGCGCGAACCCGATGAGCACCGTGAACAGGAACGACAGGCGCGAAGCGAAGCCGATGACCGAGGCGGTCAGGAAGTAGGGACACAGCCCCCAGAGCACCTGGCCCGTCGCGTTGATGACGGCAGGAGTCATCGCCGCCCTCCAGATGCCGGGACTTGCCCCCTCTCCGCCCCACGACCGGCGCATCGAGAAGACGACCGGCAACCAGAACAGGGCGGCGATGCTGTAGCGGATGCCATTGACCATCCACGGATCCAGCCACGCGGTGAAGTGGCGCAGGAACACCGGCGTAACGCCGTAGGAGACGGTCGCCCCGAGGGCGCTCAGGATGGCCGCATTCCGTTCTCTGTACTCTCTGTTGTCTGCCTGCAGATATCCCTCCCGGGAGGAGATGCCGAACCCGTGCCTGCGGGACCGGGGACAGTATATCCCTCCCGGCGAGAGAGTCCACTCATATTCAGCCGGATCTCCAAGGTGCTGATCCCGTCCAACACTTCCGGGTGTACTGCGGAGGCGCGGTCAAGCACCTTTCAAGCAAGACCCGGTAGAAAAACCTGCTTGACAGGAGGAAGCAAAGGGTTTACGCTTAATTGTAGTATGATTGGCTCACTACCGCGGGCCGGTGGCCGCCGCTGTCGGAAGGCGCCTGCCGGGGATGTGGCCGTGTTACAATGGATGGAAGTGTCTCTCTTCCCGCCGGGACCGGCGGAAAGAGGAGGCCGGTTCAAGCGCTAACCGACCCGCTGCAGGGTCGGGTACGCATCCAGTGCAGCAAAGGAGGAAAGATGATGAAGCGATTCGCGCTTCCCGTGGTGGCCGTGACGGCCGCCGCTCTTCTGATCGGCGCTCTGGCTCCCGCCGGCGCTGTTGTGGTCTGGCCCGGCGATATGCAGGGCTGGGTGTTCGCCACCCGGCAGGGGACATCTTCCCTGGCACCCACCGCGCAGTTCGTCAACGGTCCGGGAACCACGCCGGCCGGATCCGGCTCGTTCCAGATGCGCACGGGCTACAGTGATACCGACCCGCTCTCAAAGGTGTACCTCGGCACCAACAACCACAGCGGTGTTCCGCTCGCGAACATCACTTCGTTCAAGTATTACACCTACGTGGCGAATCGCGACTACACCGACGGGCAGCCGCCGATGATCGAGCTCATCACGGACAGCGGCTCAAGCGCCCAGCAGCGCCGTTTCTGGTTCCTGCCCTGGGGGCCGAACGGTAACCAGAACGTTCAGCTGAACGTCTGGCAGGAATGGGATCTGATGGATCCGAACGGCCGGTGGGAGCTTGTTGGCACCAGTAGTACCAACTACTTCGGCAACTGGAGCTGGGTGGTTGGCCGCTACTCCGGCGCAAAGCTCGCCACTCCTTACGTGGGCGACTTTGTGGATCCGTTGGTGAATCTGCAGCTTGCCAACCAGACGGGCACGAGCCTGAGCGTCAAGATTGGCGCGGGCAAGGCGCAGGATAGCCGCTACGGCGCCTGGTGGCGCACCTCCAGCAGCATCAACGGGTTCGTGGATCTGCTGGTGATCGGGATTGACGGCGTCGAGTATGTCTACGACTTCGAGGTGGTTCCCGAACCGGCTTCGCTGACCGCGCTTGCCCTGGGGCTGGGCGCTTTCGGCGGGCTGCTGCGCCGCAACCGGAAGTAACGGGAGCGACTGTCTGACCGGGGCGCGCGGATGCGGCGCGCAGCGCGTCCCTGGAATGCATTGTGGCCGGGCGGGACTTCTGCCCGCCCGGCCACAGGAAGCTTGCAGCGCCGTCCTCCCTTCAGCGGGAAGCGGCCGCTTCAGGACAGGAGGATCAAGTGACCATGAGACGTGCCTTCGTCAGATGCCTCGCCGCAGGGGCCCTTGCCGCCCTGATGGCGGGCGCCGCCACCGCGGAGACCATCGTCGTCACCCCTGGCAACATGGAATCGAAGGGGTGGAAGCTGGCCATCCAGCAGGGTGTGAAGGGCGGTTGGGACAATCCCGTCGAGCCCGCTCAGATGCCTGTCGGGGAGTTCGTGAACGGCCCCGGGCTGCCGCCTGCAGGGGATGGCTCGTTCAGGATGCAGGTCTTCTACAGCGACAACAATCCGCTGTCGAAGATCTATTTCGGGACAGACAATTTCAGCGGCATCGAGCTTAAGCGTATCACGAAGTTCGAGTACTGGACTTACGTGCAGTACCGCGACTACGATCGCGGCCGGCCGCCGATGATCGAGATCATCACGGACAGCGGCACGAGCGCCCAGCAGCGCCGCTTCTGGTTCTATCCGTGGGGCTATACCCTCCGGCCGACCGGTTACACAGGCGGTGCCACGTGGCCCGTCGAGATGAGAACCTGGCAGAAGTGGGACCTTCTGGACCCGAACGGCTGGTGGGAGCTGGTCGGCACCTCCAGCACAAACTATTACGGCAACTGGGAGTGGTTGCGGAAGCGCTACGACGCCGCCGGCGAGAGTATGAAGCTCGCGACGCCGTATGTCGGCGACTACCGCGATCCGATGAACGCCAACC
>JBBFLP010000328.1:0-3071 GCA_037478975.1 Armatimonadota bacterium | reverse complement strand
GAGGCCCGGGTGCGCCAGGAATATGGCATCACCGTGCTGGCGATCAAGCGGAACGGAGAAAAAGTGCACACGAATCCGGACCCGGATTTCGTTATCCAGCCGGGCGATGAACTCATTGTCATGGGGCGGCCCTCGGACATAGACCGGACCGAGCAGATAGTCTGCCGGAAAAGCTGATGGTTTGACACCGGAAAGCAGGGGGAGTACAATCCCGAAACCACTCTTGCGGAACATCAGGAAGCCGGGAGCAAGGAGGCCATGCGACAATCCCGACTCTTATCCGTCATTCCCCTTCTCATACTGACCCTGGCGGCATCCCCGGGAGATACCGCCGTCTCGGTTGATGTGCGCGTCTCGGGCAAGACGGCCGTCGTCTATGTGAACAACGGTCCGGTCCTGTCCGTTCGCACCTCCAATGCCGGGCTGGACCCGCAGCAGCGGGCAGCTCTCGTGGCGCGAAGGATCAGCGAGATGGCGGCGCAAGGGCACTCGCCTTCCAAGATCCGCGCAACCGGCACAGCGCGGTCTGCCACGCTGTACTGGGGCAACCAGGTTCTGGCGTATGCCACCGCAGCGGAGGCGGCGGCTCAGTCCACCACCCCGCTTGCCCTTGCCCGCACGTGGGCCCAGCAGTTGACCCGCCAGCTTACCCTTCCGCCGGTAAGGCTCCGCGAGCGCGAGCTCACCGTTCCCATCGGGGAGACCCGGCGGGCAGCGGTAACCGGCAGTTCCCGTGGCCCCTTCCAAGTTATCCTTGACCCTCCGGACGCGGCAGAAATCCGGATGGAGCCGTCCGGCACGGTGTCCGTCCTGGGAAAGAGCCCCGCATCAGCCCGCCTGACCATCACCTGCCCGGACGGGTCGGATTCCATACCGGTCCGGGTGGCGCACTATGCGGGAACCCTGAGCCAGACGGTGCCCGTGGCACGGGTGACCGGCCGTTCGGGAATTCCCGCGGAGGTGGTGGAAGAGGCTGTGCTTCGCGCCGCACGTGCGGCTTGCCAGCTCCAGCCAGGGGCGTTTGCTGTGGTTTCTGTGGACGGAAAGGCTCCGGCGATGCCCCAGGGAGGGTCATCGCTGCGGGTCCCGGTGAACATCAAGATGGATGGCGTGGGGTTCCTGACGGCGCGCATTCAGACGTCGGTGGAGGTCCAGCGCACCAGTCTCGACACCCGGGACACTGAGGTGTTGCTCTACAGCAACTTCCCGGAGCAGGTGAAGACTCCGCAGCCTCTGTACGCGGCTCTGCTGGAGCCGGGCAAGCCCACCCGGCTACTCTATCATCATCAGAACGGCACCGGATCTGACCTGCGTCTCAGCATCGTGCTGGCGAATACGTCGGACCAGCCCGCGGAGGTCCACCTGCTGGCAGCCAACGCCGGTCCGATCCTCGATACGGTGCTGGTGGGCTACGTGGCGGGTGCCCGTTTCCTGCGGAATCTCGCTTCGGAGACCGGCTACATCGCGACTATCCCACCACGCAGCCGTATGGTGCTCTGGACGGCCGTTCTGAACCGCATGGAGACTGCCAGCGGCATCATCGAGATGCGGCAGATCACGGGCGCGCCGGACTCCGTGGTGACACGGGTGGTAAGCGAGCCCGGATCCGTCCGCCGGACCAGCTTCGACATCGCGGCGCTGGAGCAGGGAGACGCGCCGCCGCGCGTCGTCAGGCACCGCTATCCCAGCCCTGTACGGACTATCTCCGAGCGCTACGCCGCAGGAGACCGCTGGCTGTTCATCCGGGTAGGGAAGCACGCCATCCCGGATGATGGCGAGGAGAAGGTGCTTTACGGCAACTACGGCGTTTCCTACAACATCGCATTGACGCTGGAGAACCCCACAAGCGAATCGAAGGTCTTTCAGGTTCTGTTCGACCCGACCGCCGGGATTGCGGGCTTCGCATCCCTGATTGACGGCCAGTTTGTAGGCAAGTCGCACGTGGTGGGCAGCCGGGAGCATCCGCTCGTACGCTACACGCTGGCACCCGGCGAGCGCAGACAGGTCCGCCTGACCACCGTCCCGCTGGCGGGTTCGAACTACCCGGCAACGATAGTGGTCCGGTCGTGATGCGGCCGGGCAAGATGCGTGCGCAGGCCGCAGCGTTCCTGACAGCCGCGGCCTGCGCTCTTTTCATCTCGGAAGGACGCTGCGCCGTGAAGCAGACCGAAGCAACGCGTCTGGTGCACCAGACCGGGGCGGAAGCCCGCATTCTCTGGGTGGACGCGACGGCGAACTTCGCCCGTTTGTGCCAACCGGAGGGCGTGAGGGAGCTTGTCCGCAAAAGCCGCGACGCCGGGATCAACGCCCTCGTGGTGGATGTGAAAGATCTGACAGGCCGGGTTCTCTATAACAGCCGCATTGCGCCGCGGCTGGAAGAATACTCCGGCGCCCGCAATGCCCCAGGATTCGATCTCCTCCGCACGGCATCCGAGGAGTGCCGCGCGAATGGCATGGCCATCTATGCGGCCATCAACGTCTTCGCCGAGGGGCGCAAGGCCGAGGGCGGCCCGGTGTTCGACCACCCGGAATGGGAGGCGGTGGTGCAGGACCCGGAGGCTTGGGTTGTGGCGGGAGAGGGCCCCGGCTACCCCGTCGCCCGGATCAACCGCAGGGCTCCCGATGGCCGCCTTGCCCTGTTCGAAGACCCGCTTGCGGCGGGAGAACCCACCGACGGAGAGAACCGGCTGCTGCTGGATCCGGCAAGACGAACCGTGCTGCCTACCGAGGAGGAACCACCGTCGGGCGCGTTGCTTCTGGCCGCAACAGGAGCGGCCGGGGAATGGCTCCGGTCGTTGAAGCCGGGCGACACTGCAGAAGTGGTCACCCGTCCGCGTTTCATCGCTTCGCGGCACGCCCAGGAGATGCACAACGCCATCTTCGTCAATCCGGCGAACCGCCAGGTCCGCGATTACGAGCTCTCCATCATCCGCGAGATCGTCGAGAACTACGATATTGACGGGATCGTGCTGGACAGGATGCGTTATTCCGGGCTGAACGCGGATTTCAGCGATCTCTCCCGGCGCAGTTTCGAGACCTGGCTGGGCAGGCCAGTTGAGCGATGGCCGCAA
>JBBFLP010000327.1:0-3096 GCA_037478975.1 Armatimonadota bacterium | reverse complement strand
CGACAATGAACACAAAAATGAAGACAATGCCGAAGAGAGGATTTGAACCTCCACGCCCTTGCGGGCACGTGGTCCTGAACCACGCGCGTCTGCCATTCCGCCACTTCGGCAGGCAAGCGCCGGGCCACCGTTCAGCTGTCCGGCAAGCATGTTATTACCTCAAGTGTTGCGTTTCCGTCAAGACCCTGCGGCTCAGGTCCGCTGCCATAGTATCCCTGTACAGGCAGCGTGCCACCTGTGTTTCAGGGCTCAGTGGTCCGGCCATCCGTCGTCTATCTCCTGATTGATGTCCACAGGCACGTAGGAGTAGAGATCAGCGTCCTTCAGGTAGAACTTGATCTTCTTATCCCGGTCCTTGAGCGCGTCGGGGAACTGAGGAGTCTTCCAGGAGAGTTCGGCGCGCACCGAGTCACCGGTGAACGGGATGCAGTAGTTCTTTTCAAAGCCCCGGATGACGTTGTTGTTGCGGTCCAGGATCTCGGCCACCACGTATCCGCCGGGAGCGCACCTGGCGTTGATGATCACCTTCGGCGTGTTGAAGACCTCTCTTCTTGAGATGAGCCAGCCCTCTTCTTCGCCCGCCTGCATGGAGCAGAACCCGTCCAGCCGGAGCGTCGCCAGCCCCACGGCGGCGCGGAGGCCCTTGTAGTCTTCGTGCACCTGGTCCCAGCCGGAGTAATAGAACCAGAGCTCATCTCCCATCACGACGGGCTCCCTGACCACGCCGATGAACCCGCAGTCGAAGGCTTTGACAGGGCTGTTGGGGATGAAGGGCTTCCGATCCGCAGTGCGTGTCCAGTTGATGAGATCCCAGCTCCAGGCAAGCTGGATGTCTCCTGTGCGCGGGCTGCCTTCCTGCGCCTCGAACATCACCTCCGGCGAGGTATACCGTCCGTATTTGATCCACCTGGCGTGGTAGATGAGCGGCAGCCCGATGAACATCCCCTGGTAAGCGAACACCGGCATTCCGTAGATCTGTGTGGCATCGGGGTCCAGGTCATCCGGCACGAACACCGGCCCGTCAATGGGTTTGGTCCACTGGAGCAGATCGTCAGAGAAGACCACTCCCACCGACCGGTGCCGCCTGCTCGGGGTCTTCCACGTGGCGCACATACGGTCGCGGTAAGGATCGAAGAACCAGTTGATGACATCGGACGACGTGAAGAGCTCCTGGCCTTGTTCGTCCCATTTGATGGTGAGGCCGTCACGGGAGAATCCGAGCATCGCCTTTCCGTCCCGGAAGCTGAACGCGATCCAGCGGCGGGCGGGGTCCACGCGTTCTCCGGCTGCCTTGAAGACCTGAGTGGGGAAGTGGACGATGTTGTTTTTCTTCGATCCCTGCCATTCCACCAGGCCCAGCTCGGGCCGCGTCCAGTGCAGGCCGTCCTCGGATTCCGCCAGGCAGACCTTGGTGGGTTCTTTATCCGCGATGCAGTAATAGTACATCCGGAACTTGCCGCCTTCCCGGATGACCGTGCCACCCAGGTTCGGCCCCCATCCCTCCCAGGGCATTTCGCCTTCGAAGATAGGGTTGTCCGGGTGCTTGCGGGCCGGGTGGAACACGCGCCGCAGATTCCAGGATTCCTCCGTGACCATCGCGTCCAGGAACAGCCGGCGGAAGGGCGGCTCTCCTGCCAGGGTCCGGTCGTACTCCACCTTCACGTTTCCTTTTGGCGGCGGAGCGGCGCGGACTGCGGACGCAGCAAGCAGCAGACCAAGGCAGAGCGGCAGCAGCAAAGAGACCCTGAAGATCAGATCCAGGCCATACACGACGGCGTACCTCCGGGTGGAACGGGTATAGTCTGATGCGGATTTCAACGCGGCCGCGCGCCTGTCCTCCGGGATATCCCATCATGGGATGACCTCGCTTGCGCGCCGCAGGGAGACTGTCCGGAGAGCCCGTGTGGAAGAGTTGCTGATCCGTTTTGCGGAAGAGGAAGATGAGGGATCCTGCACCCTGCTGGATCCGCAGATCCCTCCGTACTTTCTGACCCGCCGTATCGAGCAGCGCGAAGTCATCGTTGCGGAGCTGGACGGCGAGGTGGTGGCTTGCCTGCGCTTTGAGTTCCTTGGGGCGCGTTCGCCGCTCATCTCGCTCCTCGCCGTGCGCCCGGACCTTCAGGGGGAAGGGATAGGCCGGCATCTTATCGAGTTCCTTGAGGAATATCTGCGCGACCTCGGATACAACGCCCTGATGTGCGCCGCGCGGGAGGGATCCCCGGACTTCGAGGGGTGGTTGCGCAGGCTCGGGTTTCAGGAATGCGGATTCCTGTCAGGGATGCATCCGGACGGAAGCGGGGAGGTGTTCTTCCGCAAGAGCCTGGAGTAGGGGAGGGGGCCGCCCGTAAGGCGCGTTCCGATGGGCATGCTATAATCCCGCAACGGGGAGATGCGCCGCGCGGCGCGCCCACTTCATCCGGATTCGGAGTTCGCCTTGTCTCTCAGGGTCTTCAATACCCTCACCCGCGCCAAAGAGGAATTTGTCCCGCTGACGCCCGGCTATGTCGGGATGTACTGTTGCGGCCCCACGGTATACGACCACGCCCACATCGGTCACGCCAAGCTTTATGTGGCCATGGATATGGTGGTGCGCTATCTGCGCCACACGGGCTACCGCGTTCGCTATGTGATGAACATCACGGATGTGGGGCACCTTACCGACGATGCCGACAGCGGTGAGGACAAGGTCGCCCGGCGCGCTGCTGCGGAGCGGGTGGATCCCATGGAACTGGTGGAGACCTACACCCGCAGCTTTTTCGAGGACATGGACGCCCTGAAGGTCCAGCGACCGAATATCGCTCCTCGCGCCAGCGCCCATATCCCGGAGCAGATAGAGATGGTCCGCCAACTCCTGGAAAAGGGTTTCGCATATGAGGTGGACGGGGCGGTCTACTTTGATGTGACCCGCGCACCGGAGTACGGAAAGCTCTCGGGCCGGCGGCTGGAGGATCTGGAGGCCGGGGCACGGGTGGATGTGGATCCCAACAAACGCAACCCGGGCGATTTTCTTCTGTGGCGCCCGGCGGCTCCCGGACATATCCTGCGCTGGCCATCTCCCTGGGGATGGGGCTATCCCGGATGGCATCTGGAGTGCTC
>JBBFLP010000326.1:0-3132 GCA_037478975.1 Armatimonadota bacterium | reverse complement strand
CTAGCTCCCTCATCCCGATCTTCTCCCACCAGGGGAGAAGGCTTTTGCCGTTTTCCGCGCCGCTCCACAGCCTGCATCTGCCGGACCTCCCTGCGGGCGCAGGGCTGAAAGCCCTCTCCCTGAGAACGGGAGAGGATCCGGATGAGGGCGACTTCTCTTCAGTGACGCTCGGCTAAACGGTTGACTCTAGACTTCGGATTCTAGACTCTACCTCTACGGTGGTCGAGTAGCGCGCCGAAGGCACGCGTATCGAGACCACGCCGTGCAGCCCGTGATTTCGACTCGTCCGGATCCGCCGACGGCTCAACCACCGTAGGGGTGTGTTCGGGGAACAGGTCTCCGGAAGCGCCAGATCCAGACCTGGTTCAAATGCCCGCAGGAGGCAATGCGACAAAAACCGGCCCGGCTTGCGCCGGGCCGGACGGGGATCCTCCCCGAGGGCTGTATCAGTTCACTGTCCCTGGCGCTTTCCGCCGTTGGGGCCGCGAGGGCCCGGGTTGGGATTCGGGCAGATGCCGCCATTCGGGCAGGTGCCATCGCCCGGTCCCCTGCCGTAGCCGGTCATCTCAAAGCGGTTGTCCTCCACGGAGCGCTTGCCAGGAGCCGGGTTCTTGCCGCCGCCACCGATGGGACCGGTGCAATCCCCCGCGCCGCGTCCATTCGCAGCTGCGTAAAACGCCGTGTCCGGCTCATCTGCCACGGAGACCGCGGAAGCGGCTCCAGCCAGCACCGCCAGCATCAGAGCTGCGGTCAGGAGAGCGACAACTGTTTTCATCTCCGGTTCTCCCTTCCATCTCCCGCCCTATGCGGGAGGAAGTGTGTTTCCTGACCTGAAGACGACGCCGCGCCGGAAAGATTCCATCGTTTTTTGCGATCTGTTGGGACCGCTCGCAGGCGAGAGGAGCTTTCGGGCCTGGAAAGAGTCGAACCCATATTCCTACGCCGGTCGAGTAACGCGGCGTCAGGCGCGCGTATCGAGACCACGCAGGTTGGTGTCCGTGGTTTCGACTCGTCCGGCTCCGCCGGACGGCTCAACCACCGTAGGGGGAAAAGGCTGCTATTTGAAAGAACAGCCGTGCCCCGGCGCATCGGTGTCTTCGGGCGGAGCGCGTGCATCGAATGTTGACAGACGACAACTCCGGGCGCGAGGAGAGCAGTGAATGATATACTGCCGGGCGGTGAAGCGATGAGCAGGAGCTGCGCAGGGGACACGCGGCGGGCAGAGACGATCCTGGCGTTCGATCCCGGAACGGCGATCGTGGGGTGGGCGGCGCTTCGCGCCGCCCGGGACTCCCTCTCCCTGGGAGGTTGCGGAGCACTCACCACCCCCGCCGGGCTTGCCGCCGCCGTGCGGCTCAGACAGATTTATGAGGGAGCGCTGGACCTGATCCGGCAGTGGAGCCCGGACGTGGTGGCCGTGGAACGCCTTTTCTTTGCCCGCAATCAGACGACCGCCATCCAGGTGGGACAGGCGTCGGGAGTCATCCTCCTGGCCGCAGCCTCAAGCGGACTGGAGGTGGTGGAATATACTCCACCGCAGGTCAAGCTGGCGGTCACGGGCGAAGGCAACGCAGACAAACGCCAGGTGCAATACATGGTGGCCCGCCTGCTGGGACTCGCCGCTCCTCCCCGGCCCGACGATGTGGCGGATGCAGTGGCCATCGCCATCTGCCACGCCCACTCGCGCCGCCTGCAGGCATTGACCCGGCAAAGCCCCTCCGGCTGACGGAAAACGCACTCAGTCCAGCCGCCGGCAGACCTCCACCCCGTTCAGTGCCATATGATACAGGAACAGGTCGTGGAGCAAGTCGCCGGGATGGGGCATCGCTCCGATGCCGGTCGCCACAGCGATGGGCAGATCGTAGGTCTGCACGCAGTCCTCGGGCACGATGACGCGCAGACTCTCACCCTTCGCATTGGCCCGCAGCCGGAGATGCATGGCCAGCTGATAAAGGCAAAGATCCGTGCAGTCGCCGACGCAGATTGCCACCTGCAGAGGCTCCGGTCCCAGGGCATCCTCAAGATCTGTGCCGATGCCGCTGCTGATGGAGCGCTTCGGGACGACGCGATACAGGCCGGAGAACGGAAGACCGGTAAGCTCCGGTATAGTCTCGGACTCGGCCGTGCCCGCCACGCAGTGCGCTGGCCAGCAGCCGAATTCCGGCGAGTCCGGCGGGTGATTGTCCTGCGGCAGGATGAAGCGCCTGATGCCGTGCTGGTAGGCACGCCGGAACAGTGCCGTCACCGCAGGGATGATAGCCCGCACCCGGGGGCTGGCCAGCGGTCCTTCATGCGCAAAGCCGTTCACCATATCCACGCACAGGACCGCAGCCTGCTCCGGTCCACCGTTCTCGTGGAGCACATCCGCCAGGGAGAGTGCTGGAAGCCCCTGCTTCCAACGCTGCAGCCAGTCAAGAAATTCGTGTTCCTCTTTTCTTTCAGCGCCGGTGCCCGTCATCGGATGTTCCTCCTGCTCACAGACCCGCATCTACCGGCAATTATACCGGTTTCATCCCCGCACAATTGACAGGATCACTGCCTCCCCTTAGCATTGTATCAGCTTCCGGGAGGCGTCCGTAATGCGCGACGGATTATCCGTGCCACCGCCGCTCCGGGCGGTCTCCCGGAATATCAGAACGGAAACCCTGCCAGGGGGATAACGATTCCGTGACAGGAGGGATGAAGATGAGGACACTGGCTTTCGCGATCGCCGCCGCTTTGCTTCTGGCTCCATCAGCCGGAGCGTTCTACGTGGCGGGCACCTTCAACGGTTGGAATCCCGCCGGAAACCTGATGACCGACCTGGGCGGCGGAATCTGGTCGCTCGACCTCACACTCGGGGCCAATGAGCGGCACGAGTACAAGATCACCACAGGGGACTGGTCGGCGGCCTGGCCTCAGTCCGGCAACGCCTGGTTCGTGACCGGTCCCGATGGCGCTATCACACTGACCTACGACACCAACACCTACGCGGATGGCTGGCGCAACGAGACCCGGCGCCTCGGCGTGAGCACCGCACCCACCACCTGGACAGCCGTGGGCGACTGGCAGGGCTGGGACAACGGCAATCCGGCGACCGCTATGAGTCCGGCCGGCGGAGGCATCTACTTCTTCCAGACCTCCCTGGCCCCC
>JBBFLP010000325.1:0-3160 GCA_037478975.1 Armatimonadota bacterium | reverse complement strand
CTATCATCCTGAGCCCCATCGCTTCGGAGATGCCGGAGAAGATGACCGCCTACCTTACCGTCATCCGGGACGGGCGCCTGGCAGAGATCTCCGTGGCGAACTTCATGGGTTCCAAGGTGAACCACAACAGCCTTCTGCTTGCTGTGATGCCCGCGGCAGCCTGGCTGCACGGGCGGGGGCAAGTGAACGGGGTGGTCTCCGTGCCGTTCCTGGTGATGACCATCCTGACCTTTTTTGCCGGGTTCAACCTGATGCGGCGGCGTCTCACGCGCAGGGCCGGCTGGCTATTCCTGGGCCTCTACGCCCTTATCATCTTTGCTGCATTCCACACGGGGACGGCGCCCGTGGCGCACTGACACGGGCGCCGTCGGATTACTGATTTCAGATCTGCCGCCGCTACTCGCTTCGCCGATGGGCCGGCGGGGCGGGTGCGGCCACGAACCGGGCCAGCTCCCTGCCCCCACCGTCGAACAGACGGAGGGTCTCTTTGGTGATCTTGTAGGAGGCAGTCTTCTCCAGCGCGGACATCAGCGCATCCTCCTGCCTCATCAGCTCGGGAGGACCGGCCATCAGTGTGCGCGCCATCTGCGAGAACTTCAGGGAGTCACCTTTCAGAGTGAAGGACCCGTGGAAACGGTTGACCCCGCCGGAGCCGTAAACCCGGTTCTCAGCGGCATCCAGTTCCAAGTGCACGTCCTCGCGGCCGTCGCCCGGGTGCCGGGCCGGACGGTCTCCGATGCTGAGCGCCTTCCAGCGAGTGCCCGTCAGAGTAGGGGCGTATGCCACAGGACCTTCCTCGGGAGTGCGCGCCTTCGCCAGCGGAATGGCCCGCGCCAGATTCGCCGCCCACATGTCGGCCAGCTGCCGTTCCGTCATACCGTTTGCCGCCGCGGTTCGAGGGTCGGTGGTGACGATGAGCGTCGAGCCGATCATCACTGCGTAGTTCTTGCCGTGGGGCTGCACCCGCACCTGAGCGGGATCGAAGGGTACCGCGCCCAGAAATCCGAAGATCCGTTGCTGGATGGCCTCAGCCCGCTGCTCAACGGACAGTCCAGCCGAGGGATACCTGACGCGCAGAACCACACGCTCCCCGACCACCACATCTCCGGGAGCGGCCGCCGCTGAAGCCGCTGGCAGAAAAGCGCTCCCCATCGCAACTACAATTCCCGCGCAGATGATCTTGTTCATTTGGAGTTCCTCCTGCCGGGAGCAGCGCCGCAGTTGGCCGCAAGTGCCAATGAGCTACTTTCGTAGCCTGCCAGCCCGCTCCCGGAACGTCTGGTCAGGAAAACGCTCCCGGGGGCATCCGGGGTTCCCGGCGGCCGTTTACGGGGATGATGGTTGCTCCGGTTGTCCTGCGGGGCCCGGCGGTTGAGCGGGGAGGGCGGGAGCCGTGATCACCACCCGTTCGCGGTAGGCCGGGATGTTCACCTCCACCTTCGCCTCTGTGCGCGCTTTCTCCAGCAGCTCGCGCACCTGGGGGTGATCGGCTGCACGGGCGCGCAGCAGGCGGTCCCGGATCAGCGGCTTCACCGTCTCGAAGGGTTGGAAGCGGGCCTCTCTGCGCTCCCGCACCTTCAGAAGCACCCATCGCCCGCCCGTCTGGAACGGCTCGCTGATCTCGCCTGTCTTGGTCGAGAACGCCTTCTCGTAGACCTCCGGCGGGATGCCGGGGATGGCCGTCCGCACGGGATCCGGCCGGTTCAGCCAGCCAACATCGCCTCCGCGCCCCCGCGAGATGGGATCCACCGAATACTGCTTTGCTACCTCTGGAAACGGCATCCCGTTCAGGAGGTGCCGCCGCGCCTCCTCCGCCTTCTCGCGGGTCTCCGCAATCACCGTCTGCAGAAACACAGCCTCCGGCAGGTAGAATGCGGACCGGTGGCGCTGATCCTCCGGCAGACCCGCCGTGGCCTCATCGTAGGAGATGCGCATCTCCTCTTCCGAGATGGTGATGTATTTGGAGTAGACATTTGTCTGCGCGATCTCCGGTTTCAGGGATTCCCGGAACTCGGCCTCGCTCACTCCCGCACCGTTGAGCAGCGTCTTCAGATCCATGTCCCGCTGCTTCAGGTTCTCTTCCAGAAGGGCGATGCGCTCGTTGATCTGCTGTTCAGTGGGAGGGACCCCCTCCTTTTCGGCTAGCTGCACCAGCAGCGTCTCCGCGATCAGCTTGTTCAGTACGGAGAACCCCGTCTGCTGGCCCACCGGCGGAGGGTATACCGGGGCCGGCTCCGCCGGGGAGATCTCCATCCGGCGGTAATACAGCTCCAGGGGAACGCTCTGGCCGTTCACAGTGGCGGCCGCCTGGCCGTAAGCATCCGGCAGCGCTGCGGTGAGGCAGACAAGGGCGAGCAGCCCTGTCAGACATTTCATCGGATTCCTCCTGTCAGTTGCAGCGGGCGCCACTGGCGGTCCGCTTCCTCGGGCTCATCCAGGGCCAGCCTCGCCAGCGGGAACGGCTCCAGAGCGCGTTCCAGGATGCCGTGCACCTTGGCCAGCGCCACTCCGTAGTTGGTCATGGGGATGCCCAGTTCGGCTGCCTGATGTTGCCGCCAGATCACCTCGCGGCGGGTTATCATGCAACTTCCGCAATGGATGATGAGATCGTAGCGGGAGACATCCTTCGGAAAGTCCCGGCCGTTGGCGAACCCGAACTCCAGCTCACCTCCCACGTACTGCCTGAGCCAGCGGGGGATCTGCACTTTGCCAATATCATCCGGCTGTGTGTGGTGCGTGCAGGCTTCCGCGATCAGCACCCGGCTTCCCGGGCGGAGACGGTCGATATATTTGCTCCCGCGGACGAACCCTTCCAGGTCGCCCCGGTAGCGGGCCATCAGGATGCTGAAACTGGTGAACAGCACGCCCGGAGGGGTGTCGGCGACGGCTTTCAGAAACGCCTGGGAGTCCGTGATGACCAGCCGCGGAGGGCGCTGCAGTCCCTCGATAGCCTGTTTCAGCTCCCGCTCGCGCGTCACCACAGCCAGAGCGCCCTGATCCAGCACGTCCCGGATGGTCATCACCTGCGGCAGGATCAACCGTCCCTTCGGCGCCGCCTGGTCAATCGGGGTCACCAGCACCACCACGTCCCCCGGCGACACCAGATCCCCCACGATGGTCTGGTCGCCGGAAGCGGGAGCGTGCCGGATGAGCAACCCTT
>JBBFLP010000324.1:0-3198 GCA_037478975.1 Armatimonadota bacterium | reverse complement strand
ATTCTGTTTGCGGCTGTGCTGCTGTGCTGGGCGGCTGCTCCGCAGCCGGCCGTTTCGGATGACAGAGGACAGGCAAGGCCGGAAGCGCGAGGCGAGCGGCCGGCCGGTGACGGCAGCCAGCAGGTCCGGCAGCGGCCCGAACCGCGTCCGCGGCCTGAAGCTCCCGCGCCGTCCCATGAGCCCGAGCGCCAGGGGCCTCCTCCGCGTCCGGAGCAGACCGTACAGCCCGCGCCTTCGCCGTCACGTCCCGCGCCGTCCCGCGAGCCCGAGCGTCAGGGGCCACCGCCTCGTCCGGAGCAGACCGTTCAGCCTGCGCCTTCGCCGGCACGTCCCGCGCCGTCCCATGAGCCCGAGCGCCAGGGGCCTCCTCCTCGTCCGGAGCAGACCGTGCAGCCTGCGCCATCGCCGTCACGTCCAGCCCCGTCGCGCGAGTCCGAGCGTCAGGGGCCTCCTCCGCGTCCGGAGCAGAAGGTTCAGGATATGCCCGCACCGCTACCCGCATCTGCCCCCGCGCCGTTGAGCGCAGCGCCGGTTGCCCCGGCGGCCGAGTCTGTAGCTGCTCCGGCCGCCACCGCCCGTCCGGCTTCTTCATTGCCGGTGTCGTCCATTGCCCCGCGGGATCGCCAGTGGGTCCGTCCGGAACAGGCCGTTCCGATGAACCGGCCTGCCGTCACAGTCACTGGACCACCGCCGAGACCGGAACCCACGCCGCCGGCGGATCCCGCGCTCATCGCGCGCTATCTGAACCAGCAGACCTCACGCAATCCCCGGGACATCAAAGTGCCGTCCGGCCACTCGTGGGACCGCTACGATCGCTCGCGCTGGGCGTGGGAATACCGTGAGCGTCTGCGAAGCGACGCGCGCCGCCGCTCGGACTGGAGGTGGGACTTCTGGAGCGGATTCTGCCTCAGGAGCCCGCGGGTGACCGTGGTCTACAACAACCGGCCGGTGCCCGTCCCGGTGTACTATTATTCTCCCGGCTACCACTACTGGGGGTACGACTGGTACGATCCGTTCCGGCGCAGCACCGTGGTGGTGGTCAACCAGCCGGCCACCCGGGTTGTGGAGACTCGCACCGAGTATGTCGTCCGCGAGACGCCTGTCGTCAGTTACTCGGCGGGAGCTTCGTCCGAGGAGCCCTGGCCCGGCTACCGGGACGAGCGCCGCGATGTTGAGCGCGCTGCGCGTGTCATCGAGCGGGTCTGGGAAGAGGCGGACCTGAGCGCTATGGCGGACTGCCTGGACAACGATCTGCCGGTGCGGCTGTATGAGTCCGGCAACTACCTGTACTGGGTGGGATACCGGCAGTTCCTGGAAAGAGTCCGCGAGGATATGGAGGAGCGCGGCACTCGCAGTTTCACCGTGGACCGGGTCGTGCCGGTCCGGCCGGGAGAAGCGTTCGTGTTCGCAAGGCACCAGCTGCGCGAATCCGGCGCCCGCAGCGATCTGCGCTACGAGCGGTACACCCTTGAGCGGGTGGGGGAGCGCTGGGTCATCAGCGCGTTTGAGGTCTCATCCGACCCGATCATCGAACGCTAGCAACAGGTTCGCCGTGCTCCAGGGTGCGGGCGGGGCCGTCCGCCCGCCCTTTGTGCTACAATCCTTGCGCGGGCCCATAGCTCAGCGGTAGAGCGGACGGCTCATAACCGTTTGGTCCCTGGTTCGAATCCGGGTGGGCCCATCTCCACCTTCCTGTTCCACTTCCCGGGGTGGTGTCATCCTCCTGCAGCTGCCTGCCGCGGCGCGGGCTCCGGAGTCTCCGCTGTGCCGATGACCCTCATCTCTCGCCACGCCCCATGCCGGAACCGGGCCAGAAAGCTGAACGCCAGCACGATGACATAGAGGGTCAGGAACGCCCACGCCAGGTAGAGATTGGCCGACCCGGGCCGGCATACCAGCCAAGTGGGGATGACCATCAGCGTGAGCCCCAGCGATGTGGAGAGAAGCATTACGAACAGGGTGTCGCCCGCGCCCTTCAGCGCGGATGCCAGGATCAGGTTCATGGCATCGAACAGGCTGTAGAGCGCCACAAAGCGCAGGATGATGACAGCCGTTTCCCGCATCTCCCGGAATCCTGAAGGATCGGCGCCGGCCTGAAACGGCGCAAGGAACACCTCAGGGACCAGGACGTACAGAATGGCCATCAGCCCCATATAGGCGGAGGTCAGATGAAGGGAGGCCCACGTGCTGCGCACGGCCAGCACAGGCCGGTTCTCGCCCAGGCGCTGTCCCACCAGAGTGGATGTCGCGATGGAGAACCCGATCATCGGAAGGAAAGCGAGTGTGTTCACCTGAAAGGCCAGGTTGGTGGCGCCCAGCTCAAGCACCCCGATGCGTCCGACGAACAGCACAAACAGTGTGAACGCCACCAGATCCAGCGTGAACTGCACACCGCTCGGCGCACCGTACCGCATGAGGCGGCGGAAGATGTCAATGTCGAACCCGAAGGACGTCAGGGTGCCATAGGTCCTCCGGTGCTCGCGGTTCAGGAACAGCGCCAGCAGGATCAGCATTCCGGAGGCGCTCGCGGCGACCGTGGCGATGGCGGCTCCTTTGATGCCCCATCGAGGCAGCCCGAAGTGCCCGAAGATGAGGGCGTAGTCCAGCACCACATTCACCAGTGTGGCCGCCAGGTTGGCCCACATCACCGTCCGTGTCTTGCCCAGTCCCGTGAAGAACGCGCTGAGCGCGCTTGAGAGGATCGCCAGTCCTCCTCCCGCCACCAGGATGCGGAAATAGATGACCTCCTGACGCTGGACCTCGGGGGCGTGGCCCGCCGCCCGGAAGATCGGCTCCGCCAGAGGGACGAACCCCAGCACCGCGATGGCCGCGAAAAGCGCGAAGAACACGGCCTGCCAGACCGAGCGCGCCACGTTGTGGGGCTGTCCCGCTCCGTGGTACTGGGCAACGAAGGTGTTCGTATAAGAGACCGTCCCCAGAAAGAAGCAGAGGACTGTGAATGATAGCAGGCTGGCCGGCAGCGACGCCGCAAGCGCGTCGGGGGAGTACCAGGCCAGGAACATCCGGTCAACGAACTGCTGGATGGTCATGGAGGCGGTGCTGAGCACCAGCGGCCCGGCGATGGCGAGCACGTCGCGATAACCGGACGGCGCCCGCCACCAGGCGATGATCTGGGCCAGATTGCGCGGCTGCTGGTAGAGGACAGACATCTTGCCTTCAGCGGCGGCCATTCGGGGA
>JBBFLP010000323.1:0-3199 GCA_037478975.1 Armatimonadota bacterium | reverse complement strand
CCTTCACACCCTCGATGGGCATCGCGTTGTAGATGCTTGCGCGCATGCCGCCCACGGAGCGGTGCCCCTTGAGCTGCACCAGCCCGTGCTCCTTCGCCTCCTTCAGGAAGGTCTCATCCAGATCGGGATTGGCCAGCGTGAACGGCACGTTCATCCGCGAGCGGCAGGACTTCTCCACGGGCGACCGGTAGAACTCCGAGGAGTCTATCAGGTCATAGAGAAGCTTCGCCTTTTCGATGTTGGTCTTCTCCACCGCCTCCACGCCGCCCAGCTTCTTGACGTGCTGAAACACCAGCCCCGCGATGTAGATGGCGTAGCAGGGCGGGGTGTTGTACATCGAGTCGTTCTCCGCCTGGATTTTGTAGTCGAAGAGGGTGGGCGTGCACGGCAGAGGATCACCCATAAGATCGTCCCGCACGATGACCACCGTCACCCCTGCCGGGCCGATGTTCTTCTGCGCTCCGGCATAGATGACCCCGTAGCGGGAAACGTCCACAGGCCGGGACAGGAAATTGGAGCTCATGTCGCAGGCCAGGGGCACGTCGCCGACATCGGGCGTCTCCTGAAACTCCACACCGCCGATCGTCTCGTTGGAGGTGTAGTGCACATAGGCCGCCTGCGGGTCCAGCTTCCAGGTCTCCCGGGGCGGGATGGTGGTGAAGTTGGTGTCCTCCGAAGAGGCCGCCACGTTCACCCGGCAGTATTTCTTCGCCTCGGAGATGGCCTTTTTGGACCAGCTTCCGGTGTTGATGTAGTCCGCGCTCTCCTTCCCGCGCAGAAGGTTCATAGGGACCGCCGCAAATTGTCCGGTGGCTCCTCCCTGCAGGAAAAGCACGCGATAGTTCTCGGGAATTCTGAGCAGCTCCCGCAGATCCGCCTCCGCCTGCGCTGCGATGCCGATGAACTCCTTGCCCCGATGGCTCATCTCCATCACGGACATGCCGCATCCGTGCCAGTCGAGCATCTCCTCGGCCGCCTGCTTCAGAACCTCTTCCGGCAGCACCGCCGGCCCGGCGCTGAAATTGTAGACTCGGCTCATCTGGGTCTCCTCACCATTCTCTGGGATGCTTTATGATACACCGGCGGAAGCCCTCCCTCCTGCCTTGCTCGCTGGCCTTATAAAGGCCAGAACGGCCACCCCGTCGCCGGGCGGCCGTCTGCGCGATATGAGTTCTTCCTGTTAGCTCACGCGGCGGCAGTCTTGTCCTGCTCGCCATTCTTCTTTTTGAGCTTCAGCTCTACCACGTCCTTCTGAGAGTCGAACACGTCGCCGTCCATCATGCTGTACGGACGCTCAAGGGCATTCCGGTAGACGGCCTTCTCCGCTCCGAAGCGAAGGATGCCCAACTTGCGAAGCCAGTCTATCAGTGTCATATCCGTCTCCTTCCGGAGAGCACATCACGACCGGCAGGCGGCTCTCCGGCAGGATTCTTCCATAATTAGCGGCTGGTGCGGGACTACAAGCTCCACAGATCCAGGGATCCGTCCCGGTATCGTGCCCAGGCCAGCCTCCAGGACTCATCGTGCACAAGGTAGACCAGGGGATCGCGCAGGGCCGGTCCCCGCCATGCCAGCCTGCCTCCTGCGTCCAGCGCGGACAGAAGCGTGTAGTCCTCCGCCACCACCACTCCGGCGGGGTTCTCCACCAGCCCTGCCAGCACAGGCTTGAAGAACAGGCCGCCCACCTCCCAGAGTCTCCGGCCCCGCCCGGTCCACATCCCGACGCGGCGCTCCATCACCCATTTTTCGCGGGAGACCAGCTTCCTGCGGTAGCTCAGAGCCACCCGGTTGCCGTCGGCGGAGACGGCAGCGCGCGGCTCCAGACCTTCCAGCGACACCTCGCACAGCCTGCGGCCCATCGCCGTATAGAGCGCGAACCCCGCACGCGGATGAATGCCCGGTTCTTCAAACGTGGCCAGCACCAGCGCTCCCTGGGCGGCCATGTCCAGCCAGAGACGTCCCGGTCCCCGGCGGACCCACCAGCGACTTCTGCCATCCAGTCCCACCATTCCGAATCCGGGCGGCTCGTCCGTTTCGGTGAGAAGCGCGTCTGCGACGGGGCTGTAGCGCACGGGGCCCGGCGGGATGTCTGTCCGGATGCGCCGCCAGCGAGGGGAGTCGCGGAGTTCGAACACATACATCCTCGAACCCTCCACGGTGGCGAATGCCGATGTCCCGTCGGGGGTGATGGCCACTCCCTTTACGGAGCCCCCGCCGGTCTGCCGCCATATGGTGTTCCCCCGGGAGTCCACGATGCGCACCCACCATCCCCCGCGTCCTGCGCCGCCCAGGATAGCCCGGCGGCCTCCGTCCGCGACGTCCATCAGAAACGCCCCGCGGAACTGGCGGCGAAGGGCCAGGCTGCCGTCGGAGCGGTAGAGATGAAACCAGCCGTCGGAGTCCAGACAGGCGGCTGTCCGGCCGTCAGGGGAGATCGCCAGACGCTCGCTGCCGTCGCCCTCCCGCTGCAGAACTGGCGTCACCCGGCGCGGACGCTCCGGCGGGGCGATGGACTCCGGTCTGTTTCGGACCAGCCACGCGGCTCCACCCGCAGCGACGGTCACCGCCGTCAGAATAACGGCCAGTGCGGAGCTCACGCGTCCGGCCGGACCTGCGGCGGCAAGCAAGGTCACACCTTCCCCGTTGCGATGTCCAGGAAGTAGCGATGCAGACGCGTTTCGCCCACCAGTTCGGGGTGGAAGGCGGCGGCCAGCAGCCGGCCCTGGCGGGCCAGAACGATGCGCTCATTGAAGCTTGCCATCACGCGCACCCCCTCGCCCACGGCCGAAATATACGGCGCCCGGATGAACACGGCTCTGAGTGGACCGCCTCCCAGGTCCGGCACCTCCAGGTCGGTCTCGAAGCTCTGGACCTGCCGGCCGAAGGCGTTGCGGCGGGCGGTAATGTCCATCAGGCCAAGGCGGGGCTGATCGCTTCCCTCGATCTCGTGCGCCATCAGGATGAGCCCCGCGCACGTGCCGAACAGGGCCATTCCCTGTTCGTAGCGCTCCCGGATGGCTTGGTCCATCCCGAAATGGGTCATCAGTTTGCCGATGGTGGTGCTCTCTCCGCCCGGAATGATGAGCCCGGCCAACTCCCGCAACTGCTCCGGCCGGTTCACCGGCAGCGCCCTTGCTCCCGCCGCCTCCACGGCCGCCAGGTGCTCCCGCACATCACCCTGGTAGCTCAGCACGCCGAT
>JBBFLP010000322.1:0-3219 GCA_037478975.1 Armatimonadota bacterium | reverse complement strand
GGAGGAGGGTCCACCCCTGCGCGAAGTCCATCTTGCCGTTCCCCTGCTAAAGGGGGACCGCACGGAGCTCGTTCTCCAGAAGTGCACCGAACTGGGCGTCTCGTGCTTCCACATCTATCCCGCCGAAAGAAGCGTGGTCCGTCTGGCGGACCGGGCCGGAGCCCGTCGCGAGCGGTTCCAGTCCGTGTGCCGCTCCGCGGCTGAGCAGTGCGGTGCGTTCCGGGTGCCGGAGGTTTGTATCTGGGAAAGTGTTCAGGGGTTCCTGGCACAGGTGAGCACGGCAGGGCGGTTCATCGCGTGGGAGGAGGAGCATCGCCTGAGCGCCCGCGATGCGCTGCAGGATGGCCGGCCGTGTACGCTTGCCACAGGTCCGGAAGGCGGGTTCTCGCGGCAGGAGGTGGACCTCTGGGCAGACCACGGTTTCCGGCCGGTCAGCCTTGGCCGGCGCATCCTTAGAGCCGAGACGGCTGCCATCGCCATCTGCGCTCTTGCGCTTTGCGCCCCCTGAACCGTTCCTCTGGGAGCGGAGCGACTATCACCAGGCGCTTTAGTGTATCATGCAATTGGGGATGTCAGATTCCCCGGAAAGGTTCATGAGCAGCACTACGAAGAACGCCGTTTCAGATACTCATTCCCGCCGCCAGGACACGGCCGAAAGCCGCGAGCAGCAGTTCGGCCGGTACTTCGGGACGCAGCTTGAGATCATGGATGATCTGGATCTTTTCGTCAGCGTCCTGCCCCCGGCCATCCGCGAGGTGCTGGAAGCCCAGCCCGACCTGAAAGAGCTGTTCGAGGTGGTCCTGGATCTCGGCAGGCCCCCGGAGGCCCGGTTTGCGTCCCGTGTGATGGACCTGAGCGACGAGCCCGTCACGCAGGCGCAGATAGATCAGGTTGTGGCGAGGGTGGGGGACTTCGGGAAAGATAACCGCGCCGGCATCGAACGCACACTCCACCGGATTTCCGCCATCCGCAACAGGCAGGGGAGGATCATTGGCCTCACATGCCGGGTGGGGCGCGCTGTCTTTGGCACCATTGACATCATCCGGGATGTGGTGGAAAGCGGAAAGAGCTTTCTGCTGCTGGGGCGTCCTGGAGTGGGCAAGACCACGAAGCTGCGGGAGGTGGCCCGTATCCTGAGTGACGAGTTCCAGAAGCGTGTCGTCATCGTGGACACGTCCAATGAGATCGGCGGGGATGGTGACGTCCCGCATCCGGCCATCGGGCGTTCCCGCAGGATGCAGGTGACCACGCCGGAGGACCAGCACGCCGTGATGATCGAGGCTGTGGAGAACCACATGCCCGAGGTCATCATCATTGACGAGATCGGCGTGGAGGCCGAGGCGTTCGCGGCGCGCACCATCGCCGAACGGGGCGTGCAACTTGTAGGCACCGCTCACGGCAACTCGCTGGAGAACCTTCTCTCCAACCCCACGCTTTCGGATCTGATCGGCGGCATACAGGCGGTGACTCTGTCCGACGAGGAGGCCCGCCGGCGGGGTACTCAGAAGACGGTGCTGGAGCGCAAGGCTCCCCCCACCTTCGATGTGCTGATCGAGATCCTGGAGATGGACAAGCTGGCCATCCATCACGACGTGGCCACGGTGGTGGACCAGTTCCTGCGCGGGATCGCTCCGCGCCCGGAGATCCGCATCCGCAATCCGCAGGGGGACGTGGAGGTCATCCAGAAGAGCGACTCCGCGCCGGTTCATCGCGAGCCTCTGGCCGACGAGGAGCAGGAGCCGCTGGCCGGAAAGCGCATTCAGGGCACGGTGCGCATATTCCCCTACGGCGTCAGCCGCAACCGGCTGGAGCGCGCCATCCGCGAGATGCGCGTGCCGGCGCACATCACCAACGACTATCAGGAGGCGGACGCCGTCATCACGCTCAAGTCCCACTTCCGGCGCATCCCGCCCCGGTTGAAGGAAGCGCAGCGCCAGACTCTGGGCACGTTCGTGGTGAAGAGCAACACCTACACCCAGATCGCGGGTACCATCCGCGAGATGTTCGCGCTGGCGTCGGATGATGTGGAGGCGGTCGCCCTGCGCGAGGCGCGCGAGGCTATCGAGCGGGTGCTGGAGTCCAGCGAGCCCGTGGAGCTGATGCCCCAGAGCAGCTATGTCCGCCGCCTGCAGCACCAGCTCGCGGAGCAGTATGAGCTCGCATCCACCAGCATCGGGACCGAGCCGTTCCGCCGGGTGCGGATCAGCAAGCCTTGAGCCGCGGGCGGTTCATCACTTTCGAGGGAGTGGAGGGGGCCGGCAAGTCCACGCACGCGCGGCTGTTCGTTGAGGCCTTGAAGGAGAGGGGGGTGGAGGCGCATCTCACGCGCGAGCCTGGCGGGTGTCCGCTGGCCGAGAAGATCCGTGCGCTCATTCTGGAAGAGTGCGAGGATCCGCCCGTGCCCCGTGCTGAGCTGCTCCTGATGCAGGCGGCGCGCGCTCAACATGTGGACCGCGTCATCCTCCCGAAGCTGGAAGCGGGCGTCTGGGTCGTGTCAGACCGCTTCTACCATTCCACACTTGCCTATCAGATGTTCGCACGGGGACTGGATCCCGGATTCACCCGCGCCGCGATAGAGTACGCCATTGACGGCGCGCACCCGGATGCCACCGTCATACTGGATCTTCCGGTGGAAGAGGGGCTGGCCCGGCAGGGCGAGCGCAACCGGATGGAGGATGAGGGACGGGCCTTTCACCAGGCCGTTCGAGAGGCGTTTCTCTCCCTGGCTGCCGAGGAGCCTCAGCGGATCCATCTGGTGGACGCATCGGGAAGTGTGGAGGAGGTGCGCCGCCGGGTGATGCAGACTCTGGAGCCACTGCTGAAGGATGCGGGGAGGCCGGGGCGTGAAGAGGTTGCAGATCGCTCCGGCGAGGAGGGAAGCCTGAGATGAAACTGGTTCTGGCCATCATACAGGAGCGGGATGGCAAGCGCGTGGCGGATGCGCTTGCAGAGAACGGTTTCTTCTACACGAAGATCGCGAGCACGGGAGGCTTTCTGCGGGACGGCAACCAGACACTGCTGCTGGGAGTCGAGGACGAGCGGCTGCCGGAGGTGCTGGAGGTTTTGAAGACCAACTCCGACGCCCGCGACCAGTACGTCAGCCTGCCCTCCCCCGACGTGATGCCGTCGGCTCCGCTGCTGCAGGCGCCGGTCAGGGTGACCGTGGGAGGGGCCGTGGTCTTCGTGCTGGACGTCGAGTCCTTCCACCGTTGGTGAGAT
>JBBFLP010000321.1:0-3224 GCA_037478975.1 Armatimonadota bacterium | reverse complement strand
AGGAGCTACTGGCTCAACCTGGGAGGCAGAGGGACCGACGACCGGACGGTGGATCTCCGTCCGCTCTCGCTCACCAACCTGCAGCTCAAGATGGGCAGCGGTCCGAACCGGTGGACCCTGGGGGATACGTTCGAGTTCTTCTCCCAGTACACGCTGAGCTCCTCACTGAAGGGTCTGGCCTACACGTTCGACAATGATTCGGACCGTATCCCGGCGGTGACGCTGATCTACGGGGTGGGGTATCCGCGGTGGGACAGCTTCTACGGCCCCACCCGGGTGAAGTCCATCCGCCGGCAGGCGTACGGTGTCCGCGCCGCGCAGAAGCTGGGCGACGCCTGGACCTTCGGGCTTCAGCTGCTGCAGGTGGATGACAGTAAGCGGGTCAACCCCACGGACCCGCTCTATGAAGGTCCGGTCTACGGCTTTGACTGGCAGTATAAGCCGTTCGAGGGGTTGATGATCGCCGGAGAGTCCGCGTTCTCGAACGCCGATGAGTCGCCGGGCGTGGGCGCAGCGGAGATCAGCCGCAACGGCAGCGCGCATCGCATCATCTTCGATGGCCAGGGCGACAACATCCGCCTGAACGTGGAGTACGAGCGAGTCTCGCCCGGTTTCATCACGCTGCTCGGATCCGCTACCTCGGACCGCGAGCGGGTGCGTGCCCGTTGGCGCCAGAGGAACGGCAAGAACACCACGATGAACCTGGGCTTCATCTGGTTCCGCGACAACCTTTCGGACCAGAAGGCGTTCTCCACCGCACACTGGCGTCCCGAGGTCGGTTTCGCTCAGCGCCGCCTGTTCAACCGGGTTTACGCCTCGGGAGATGTGGCCTATCGCTACGACACCTCCAGTGGGGGCGGCCGGAAGGCCAAGAATCACTACTTCGACCTGGGATACCGGGATCGCTTCGGGACGATGGACTTCGAGACGCGGGCCGGCCTGATCAACTACAACACGGATCCCGGCATCCGCGACTCTAATGAATATACGCTGAACGCCACCCTGGGAACACGAAAGACGATGGGCAGCGTGATCTACCGGCCGCAGCTGTTCCTGGGAACCTGGCTGGCCAAGGACGATTTGACCGGCTTCGAGGACCGGGTCTACGAGACCTCGGTGGGACTGGGGCTGGACTTCCCCGAGTCCAACATCTCGGCCAACGTCAAGCTGGGCACGCATCGTCTACTGCGTGACGGCGGAGACGACAACGACCGGCTTTTCGCCAATCTGGGCGTCTACTGGCGCCCTCCCGCGAGCCTGGGCATGACGGATCAGACGCTATACTTCAGGATCGCGTTCAACGACTACGACAACACGGACGACTCCAGGGACTTCACCGAGACCACCTGGGCTGTCGGGATAAGGTTCGATTACTGAGAGGATGGATGCAGCAATGCGAACCCGTGCGATACGGCTTTTGATCGTCTTCCTGCTGCTTGCCGCGGCATGCGGCGGGGTGGACGCCAAGTGGTGGATCTTCGGCAAGTCCGACGAGCCCGTAGACTTCCATTACCTGTACATCAACAACATGTCGTTCATGGAGAAGAGCGAGAAGATCACGCTCTTCCGCGACAGCCTTCCCGAGGGCCGCATCATCATCCGCGGCAAGGCGAAGACGAAAGCGGGCAAGGTGGGGTCCGTGGAGGTCAGCATAGACAACCGCGAGACCTGGCAGAAGGCGAAGCTGGGCGAGTCCGGAGCGTTCGAGTTCAGCTTCAAGCCGGAGCTTGGTAAGACCTACGATCTATATATCAAGGTGCTGGACACTACCGGCAAGTCCAACAAGATCGAGGACACTTACCGGCAGATCACCCTCTCGGACCGTGACCTGATGGCGGCCGTGAGGGAGGCGCTGCAGAAGCTGGTGGATGCCTACTGCCAGGAGAACCCGTCCGCGTTCATGGCTCTGGTCAGCGATGACTTCGCGGGCGACGCGGTGCTTCTGGACCGCGCCATCCGGAAGGACTTCACCGCCTTCGATCAGATAGACCTGCGCTTCAACATCTCAAGTGTGGCGTCTGGAGCGAAGGGCCGGATCTACGTGTCTCTGCTGTACAACCGCTTCATGCTCTCCGCAAGAAGCGGGGCATCGTTCACGGACAAGGGAACCACGGAGTTCGTCTTCGAGCAGAAGGACGACCGTCTGCTTGTCTGGAGCATGAAGAACCCGCTGATCTTCGGGCTGAGCGACGCGGGCAACGTGGCCACGGGGACCGTCTTTACCGGCGGCAACGAGACCATCATCGTGGTTGATGACGCGGGAAACGTGCAGCAGGTGCCTTTTGATGAGGGCATCAACATCATCGCCGGCGGTGGTGGTGGCGGAGGAGGAGCCGACTTCGCCGGCCTCAGCAACCTGCGCGTCAGCGGTGGAATGAGACACCATTTTGTGGACCTGGAATTCGACACCACCCTGGACCCGAATACTCAGGCAGGGCAGTACGAGGTTGTTGTCGAGGAGAGCCTGAGTGCCGGCGGTCCGTGGACGGAGGTGGAGCGCAAAGCGTTGGATACTTCCGTGCGCGTGATGTCGGACAGGATCGCGCAGCAGTCAGTGATACTTTACTACCGTGTGCGCATCGAGCGTCTGGCCGACGGTGCCCTCAGCCAGCCGTCGAATGTCGTCCAGTGGGACAACACCTGGTGATGATCGCTTAGCGGTGACCTGGCGGCTGCGCCGTCCGAAACGGGGCAGCGTGGCCGCCGCTCCCGCACGGGGCCTTTTTTCTGGAATCAGCACTGCCTGGGAGGTGCTGAAATGAAGTCTGTCCGTTTACTGTGTATTCTCCTTTCCGCCGCGCTGGCTGTCTGCGCGGCTTCCGCCGTCCTGGGTGAGGATCAGGAACCCGAGCCGGACCCTGACGCGAAGTTTCTGGATCAGCTCGCCACCAACGGGATTCCCGCCGCCTACGGCGAGATCCTCTCCGCTCTGTCCGACAGCGCCGGGGACGCGCTGAAAGAGGCGGTCAAGAACAAGAGCGGCGAAATTGTGAAGTTCGCTAACCAGAAGGTCTGGCGCGACAAGATCTCCAACTTGAACCAGGCCATCGGGCGCGCCGTGGCGGTGCTTGATATTTCGGGCAAAGTCTACTCGGAAGAATACTATGAGGCGGGTGTCTCGGCCGGACTGACCTTCATCAGTGAGCTTGCGGGATCGGAAAGCGGAAAGGCCCTCCTGCAGGCCTACGGTATCACGGGCCCCATTGTCGCCACGGCGCTGACAG
>JBBFLP010000320.1:1852-3237 GCA_037478975.1 Armatimonadota bacterium | reverse complement strand
AACAGGGCCGCGGCGAACTCTCCGAGGATCAGCCCCAGGAAAAACGGCCGTCCCCGGGCATAAGCCTTCGCCCCTCCGTAGCGCAGGATGAGCGCCTTGGCGGCCCATCCCGTCATGAAGGCCGACCAGTACACCATGGCCGGCCACGCCGCGCCCATGGCATAGCCCAGGGGGTGGAACGGCCACCACCAGAAGCGGGTGCGCATGATGTAAAGGAAGGTGGTCCCGGCCGCCCCCACCGCGAACCAGATCCCGGCCGAAGGATCGAACGGCCGCCCACCCTTCAGTATGGACTCCGCCTCCGTGAAATACATCCGCGGGTTGTGCAGGAAGAACCAGGTGTTCAGAGAGATGCCACCGTAGCGGTAGATGATGCTCAGGTGGATGAGGCCGGCAGCCACCACACCCACCAGCACCGCTAAGGCAACCCCTAGAGCCACGCTCCTGCGGCGCGCTCCCACAAGATCCGCCGCTTTCATACTCTGGAAGAACTCCGGCATGACGTTGTGCGGATCCCGGTAGAAACCCGCATTGATGAAGGCCAGTACGGTAAGACTGGCCGGACCAAGCGCGGAAGGTGGAGCGCCCAGCGCCCAGACGTCCATCGGACGGAAGATGGGTTGCAGGAACAGCAGGCCCACTTCCGCCACGCAACGGGAGAGCACCACCATGATGATAAAGACGAACACCAGCATCATCAGCGCCGCCACCGCCGGGTGGATGCCCGCCGCCGTGCACCATACGACGATAAGGACGAAGCTGACGATCATCCCGATGAACGCAGCACGGTAGCCCATCATCTCGTCCGCGTCAATATCCTCCCGGAGCCGGCCGGTGATGCGCTGCGCCACCATCCGCAGATGAGGACGCGCCAGCCAGAGGGTGGAAAGCGCGATGACGAAAAAGGCCCCCGCAGACTGATACCCAACGTGAAAACGGGCTGGGTACAGAGGGATGTCCCGCGGAGGAAATCCCAGCGCTCCCGCGATGACATCCTGCGCGCGGAAGAACAGCAGAAAGAACCAGAAACTGAACGACACATCCAGCGGCAGCAGATACGACACCCCCACCACCGAAAGCGCGATGACCACCGTGGTCCAGTGGAGCTGGCTCCAGGGTAGGGTCACCGCGTATTGATTGAGGTTGTACATCACCGGGATGTAAGGAACCTGCGGGAAGTTGTTGTGCAGGCCGTTCAGCAGGTGCAGGAACGTGGGTATGGAGAACCCCAGCCACAGGGCCCGGCTCTTCAAGAAGGGCTTGCGCTCCCCGGAAGCCAGTTCCACCGGAAGCTGCACCAGCGGGAAGGAAAGGCGCTCGTTGTCCACCCACTGCCTGCGCAGCAGCGCCGCAATGCAGGCCATCAGGAAGAACATCAGCAGGGC
>JBBFLP010000320.1:0-1752 GCA_037478975.1 Armatimonadota bacterium | reverse complement strand
GGCAGATGGGTGGAGCCGAGCATGACGGCGTCTATGCTGCCGCCCCGGCTGGCCACCAGCTCCCCGTAGCCCACCAGGACACAGACGCCCACCACGCACAGGAGGCCCAGGAGGTAGGCGCGCGGACGCACGCCGGCGCGCTCAGCGATGGCGGAGGGTTCCTTCATTGCAGGGCAGCTGAAACCTCTCCGCGCGTGGGGCGCGCAGAAAGAAGCGATTCCGGAGTTGACTGGCGGAGGAGACGAGGCACAGGGATGGATTCGCCACTCCGGGCACGATCTCCTTCCCCGTAAGGAACCGTGGCAGAAGGAATCCTGCTGCGTCCATAATGCCGCGACCCGGCCCGGGAAGCAAGAGGGCCGGACAATGCCTGCGGAATCAAAGGAGGCCCCTAACATGGCCACGGCGGAGAAAGGCCCCGTCTACGTCGTTCAGCACAATCACTTCGATCCCATCTGGCGGCGCTGCTGGGAGCGTCCGTTCGACTACAGAGGGAAGCGATACCGCCCCTACTGCGAACTGGAGGAGTATTTCATCGAAATCTGGCTGGAAACGGCCCAAAAGGGCGCGGTCTTCTCCGAAGGACAGGCGGAAGTGTTCCGCAAGTTCCTGGAGAATAACCCGGAAAAGCTCACCGTGATGCGCAAGCTGGTGAAGGAGGGGGCCATCGAGCTCACCGCGGCGGGCCTGACCGTCCCGGACACCAACATGCCGTCCGGAGAGACGCTGCTCCGGAACCTGGCTGCGGGGCAGTGGTATTTCGAGGAAACCTTCGGAGTCATCCCCGATGTCGGCTGGCTGGAAGACGCTTTCGGCCAGAGCGCGCAGATCCCCCAGATCTATCGTGGATGCGGGTGCCGCAGCGTCCAGAAGCTGAGTTACAAACGCGTGCCCGGGGACTACTGGAAGGGTCTGGATGGCACCGTCATCTTCACGAAGGATACCGAGCGTATGACCTCGACAGGCGGAGGAATCAAGATCGCGCCCTGTCCGGCGTGCGACGGGATGGGCTGCCCGAAGTGCGGATACCGCGGTCTGGCGGATACCAGCCACGCGACGGACGAGGAGATCATCCGGGCACTGGAAACGCACGATGCATCCGGACCCTGGAGTCTGGTGCATATCGGCGGGGAGGAAGCCGTCCCCAACCCCCGGGTGGTGGAACTGGTGGAGCAGGCACGGCAGCAGCTTGGACTGGCCATCCGTTTCGGCGGCTACACTCTGATGAACCGCTATCACGCGGAAGAGATCGCCCGTGCAGACGATCCGGATCTGGAAGTGTCAGGCCAGGTGGAGGCAAATCCCGTCTCCACCGGCTGCTACGTCTCGCGCATCAAGGTCAAGCAGCGTTTCCGCGACGTCGAGAACTTCCTCATCACTGCTGAAAAGTGGGCCACAGTGGGGCACCTTCTGGGTGAAGATTACCCGGAGAGTCTGCTAGAGGAGGCCTGGCGGCAGCTACTTTTCTGCGCGTTCCACGACGCCATCACCGGGACTCACATAGACACGGCGTATCACGAGATCCACGAGATGCTGGATAACGCGGAGCGTCTTTCGCATGAGGCGCTGGCACCCACGCTGGACCTGATCGAAGAGCGCATAAAGGCGGACGAGGATGAAATCGGCCTGGTCCTCTACAATGCAGAGAGCTGGACACGCACGCACCCTGTGCGGATGGTGTTGTATACGGAGGGGAGCAACCCGTCTTTCCTGGACGCGGACGGAAACCCGGTCCGGGTGCTGGACATCCGG
>JBBFLP010000319.1:0-3255 GCA_037478975.1 Armatimonadota bacterium | reverse complement strand
CCCCTTCCGCGGGGGTCCCCGGCGGGGCCAGGCGGGCCTCCGGGATGCCGGAGACTGCCGGAAGGCCTGCGTCCAGCTCGTAAGCTCCCATGTCCACTGCCGCCCCGATTTTCCGCGTTCGGCCTTCGATGTCCGTCGCCAGAGAGGTAGCGGCCGTGTCGTCTCCTGCATCGCGGCAGGGCGAGGAAGGCCGGATCCGCACGTCCCCCGTATTCAGAGCCATGAACTGCGGATCCGCTCGCACATCGCCTGCGCCCGGAGTGACCCCCGCATAGTCCCCGCTGCTGTTGCCGTATACGCAATTCCGCAAAAGCACCGGAGCGTCCGCGCCCGGCGGGAGGGTGATTCCTGTTCCGTTGAAAGCCACGATGTTGTTCATCGCGGACGCTCCGGACTCCAGCGCGAGCCCCGTTCCTTGGCTGGCGGCGATGGTATTGTTGATGAGAACAGGCGCCGAACCGTCCTGACAGGAGACTCCCGCCCCCGACGAGCCCGTGATCACGCATCCCTGAATGACCGGAGACGAACCCCGGCACAGAATGCCGTCCGCGCCGTTGTTCCTGATGAAGCAACGATCCACAAGCGGCGCTGACTCGCCCGTGCACACCACACCCCCTCCCGCGTTGCCGGAAATAGTGCTGAACCAGAGGTGCGGCGCGGCGTAGTTCTCACACAGAACGCCCGGTCCGATGTTGCCGATTATCCGGCAGCGCTCAACGATCGGCGACCCGGTGTCGCACACAAGCCCCGCGCCGGAGTTGCCGGTGATTTCGCATTCCCGTATGGTGGCCGAGCCCTCCGGCGCCCGGATTCCGTCTCCACCGCACCCGGAGATCCTGAGTCCTTCGATGCGGGTGAAGACAGAGGCGCCGGCGTAGATGTAGACAGCCGGGCCGGGGCCGGGCACCGTGAGGGTGACCGGATGGGCGGTGGGATCGCGCTCATCCCGCGAGCTTTCCCCTCCGGCGAAGCCGCAGTAGACCGCCACGCCGCTTCGCAGAGAGACCGGCGTGGTGTAGACGCCGGTTGCCACCCACACCTCGTCCCCGAAGGCCGCTGCTGAAACGGCCGCCGCAATGGTGCGTTTCGCTGTGGCCCAGGAATGTCCGCCGGCGGAGTCGCTGCCTGACGGGGAGACGTAAAAGACCGCGCAAAGAGCCGGAAGCTGCCCAACGGCGGCGATCGCCGCGGTCAGCTGGAGTCGGAAGATGATCCGCAAGAGAAGCCCCCTCTCCCGCATTCCGGACGGAGCATCCGCACTCTACAAGGGTGGCGCGGCGCCGTCCGGCGCGTCAACAGCCTCTATGCTACGGCCTGACAGGGGCGCCGGTCAAGGGGTAAGGAGAAAATCAACAGGCAAGAGAATCCGCCATCTCCGCCATTGCGATGAACGCACGCGCCGCAGTCTCCCCGTAGGTGCCGGAGGCCGTCCCTCCCAGAATGAACGCCTTCCGGCCGCCGGCGTCCAGCCTCTCCCGGGCGATGGCGAGTGATTCCTCCAGTGGCAGACTCTCCAGCACCTCCATATCGTCCAGGTTCCCCACAAAGCAGAGGCGCTCCCCGGCCAGACGGCGTGCCTCCCGCAGGTCAACATCGCCCCACGGAGGGGCTTCCAGGGGATCCAGGGCGTCTATACCCAGCGCCGCCAGTCGCGGCAAAAACCGCATGACGGGGCCGTGGTTGTGGTAATAGGCGATGCCCCCGTAGCGATGAATGGTCTCCACCAGAGGCACGTCGAACCGCGCCACAAGTTCATCGAACGCAGACGGGCCAAGCTGCACCGTCACATACTCCCCGCCGATGATCCGGAACGCCCGGACACCCGCCCGGCAGAGATCCTCAGCCCGCTCCAGGATGCGTTCGCTCGCGGTTTCACAGAGGGTGCGGATGAGATCCGGCCGGTCCGCCCACATCAGACAGAAATCCTCAGGCGAGAACCAGGATGCCGGAATGCACACGGCGTTCGGGAGGCCTGTCATCACCAACCCCTCCTCGCCGATCCGCTTTTGCCACTGGAAGTAGCCGGATGCCTCCACGGGGTGGGGCACATAAGGGACGGACAGGAAGCGCTCGACGTCCTCCGGGGTCTTCAGAGGGTGCTCCACCGTGGCGTGCGTGCGGGCGGTTCGGCGGTCGCGGCGCACCAGAGGGCCACGGGGGGTGTGATACGTGATGACCGTCTCGTCTCCGCGCTCATCCACCGAAGGGGTGGCCTGGGTGCCCAGAATGTCCCACGGGCCGCAGGGGGCCTCGACGATGATGTCCGTCCGGGCTACCAGCTCCCGCCCGATGTCCGAGTCGGGGTCCACCCGTCCGAACCCGAACGGAGCCACAGGAGTCCGGTCGGGCTCTCCGCCCTGCATGGCCATCAGCAACCGCTCCCGGGATGTCACCGACTCAATGGCCTTTCTCTGCGTCCGCGAGGATCTGGCGCTTCATTGCCCGCGGCGCGCGGCTTTCTCTTCCTTCGCCAGCCGCGAGAGCTCCCGAGCCTCGTTGTGCTCCTCGTCATACAACGGGATGAACAACAGCGTCAGCATTCCCGGAATGGTCAGGATGCAGCAGGCGATGAAGAACCTCACGAAGCCCAGCCACTCCAGAAGGAACCCGCTCAGGATGCCCGCGCCCATCGCCCCGAGCGCCATCAGGCCGGTGGAGATGGCGTAGTGCGACGTCTGGTAGCGGGAACCCTGCGAAGCGTACATCAGGAAGACCATGTAGGCCGCAAACCCGAAACCGTAGCCGAACTGGTCTATGACCACCACGGCATAGGTTCCCGCCACCTTCAGCAGTCCAGTGGCAGTAGGAAGCTCGATGGCCGCCCAGACGTATCCCAGGCACGGCAGGTTCATAGAAAGGACCATCGGCCAGAGGCATTTTCTCAGTCCCCAGCGCGCGATGGCCATTCCCCCCAGGATGCCACCCACCACCAGCGCCAGGATGCCGAACGTCCCGTAGATGACTCCGAACTGCTCCGTCGTGAATCCCAGGTTGCCTTTCGGACCGGTTTCCAGCAGGAAAGGCGGGGTCATCTTGACGATCATGAACTCGCCTGCGCGGTATAACAGGATGAACGCCAGAATGGCCACAATGCGGGGCTTTTGGAAATAGGTAACGAACGCCTCCACGAACGGAATGGCATCTCCCTTCTGATGCCCGCCGCCTGGCACGTCGGCGGCCGGTCGTGGCATCGCCCAGAGTCCGTAAAGCCAGAAGATGCCGTAAAGCGCCCCTCCCACCAGCAGGGCTGTCATC
>JBBFLP010000318.1:0-3266 GCA_037478975.1 Armatimonadota bacterium | reverse complement strand
CCAGATCCATCAGGCCGTTGTTGCCAGAATCCCCTGTCACGCCGGGGCCACCTCCGCACCCGCCAGGCGCAGGAACTGCTCCCCCGCCGTGACCACGTCGCCCGCGCCCACCGTGATGACCACGTCGCCGGGGCGCACGTTGGACTCCAACCATGCAGGAACGTCGTGCAGCTGAGGCACATAGTGCACATCCGGGTGCCCCATCTGGACAAGGAGATTGTAAAGGGCATCCGTCTGCACGCCGCGTTCCGGGTCCTCGCGGGCAGCGTAGACATCCGTCAGAACAACGCGCGGGACGTCCTTCAATGCCGATGCAAAACCGTGCAGGTGCTCTGCCGTGCGAGAGTACAGATGCGGCTGGAAGATGACCGTCAAGGGGCCGTCATAAGCCTCGGCCACAGCCTCCAGAGTGGCCCGGATCTCGGCAGGATGGTGGGCATAGTCGTCCAGCACCGTCACGTCCCGCACCCGGCCTTTCACCTCCAGGCGGCGGCGCACCCCCCGGAAGTCGTAGAGGGTGGCGGCAGCCTCTAGTGGATCGCAGCCCAGCTCGACCGCAGCCGCAAGCGCGCCGGCCGCGTTCAACGCCAGATGCCGCCCCGGCAGGGGCAGATGCACCCCCACCTTCCAGTCCGGGCCTTCCACTTCGAAGGACTGCTCGCCGTCCGAATAGGTTAGATAGCCCACTCGCACATCCGATGCCGGGCTGAAGCCGTACGTCAACCAGCGGCAGTCCACGCGCGGGCGCAGAGACATCAGGTGCCTGTCGTCGGCGCACCCCACGACCGCCCCACCCTCGTCTATCTGCTGCATAAACCCCACAAAACTGTTCTTCACCCGCTCGAAGGTGTGGTACCAGTCCAGATGGTCTTCATCCACATTGGTGATGAGCGCCATACTGGAGCGAAGATGCAGAAAAGACGAGTACGCCTCGCACGCCTCCGAGACGATGAGCGACGACTTACCCAGCCGCGCGTGCCCGCCAAGGTTGATCGCCTCTCCACCCACCAGCACAGTGGGATCCTTGCCACAGCCCGTGAGGATGTGCCCCAGCAGAGCGGTGGTGCTGGTCTTGCCGTGCGTGCCGGTAACGGAGACCCGGGTATCGAACAGGGTGTAGAGCTCGCCCAGCATCTCGGCGCGCTCCAGGACGGGAAGGCCCATCTGCCGGGCGGCCACCAGCTCCGGGTTATCCTCCGGAACGGCCCGGGTGTAGACCACGCGCTCCATCTCCCCGATGTTCTTCGGGTCGTGCCCGATGAACACCGGAATCCCCTGGGCCCGCAACATCTCCACAGTGGGGCTCTCCGAGCGGTCCGAACCCTGGACACGGCAACCGGCGGCCCGCAGCACCTGTGCAATGGCGCTCATCCCTGCCCCGCCGATCCCGATGAAGTGCGTGGGAGGCTGGATGGCCCGGTCCCCGCATCCGCAATGTGTCTGATGGGTCACGTCCTGTAACTCCCCGGCAAGCCCTAATCCCGCTCCGATTCCGGCCCGCGACCGGCAGCTGCTTCCAGCGCCACGCGGGCCACATCGTGCGCCGCGCCCGGCGTCGCCCACTGGTGGATGCGCTCCCGGAGGCGCTGAAGCTCCTCCGGGCGGGCGAGGGCATCCTGTATGAGGTTGATAAAGCGCTGCGGCGTCAGATCCTGCTGATCGGCCAAAATGGCCCGTCCCTCTGACGCCAGAGAAAGCGCATTCAGCCGTTGATGGTCGCCCTGAGCATGCGGATACGGCACCAGTATCGCCGCCGCACCCTGCAGGGCCAGTTCTGCCAGCGTGGAAGCCCCGGCCCTCGAAACCACAAGATCCGCCGCCGCGAAGGCTCCCGCGACATCCTCGATGTATTGTATCCGCACCCAGCCCGGCACGTCTGGCGCATCCTGCAACGTGTCCCGCGAGCCGGTCTGGTGAAGGATCTGAACTCCTGCGGCCACCAGAGCGGAGGCGCTTTCGCACACCAGCTGATTCAAAAACTGCGCCCCCTGGCTGCCTCCCACCACCACCAGCGTGAAGGCATCCTCCCGCAAACTGAACGCCCGCCGGCACGCACACCTATCCCGCCGGGCAGCGAACTCCGCCCGAACGGGATACCCGGTGCGAACGACCCGGCAGCCGGGCAGAGATGTGGCAGCCTCTTCAAAGGCTGTACAAACGGCGGCGGCCCGCCGGGCCAGCAGGCGCACCGTGCGCCCGGGCAGGGCATTACCATCCACAAGTACCAGTGGCCGCCGCCGCGCAGCCTGAGCCGCACAGACGGCGGCGCTGGCAAACCCGCCGGTGCCCACGACGCACGCCGGCTGCTCCCGCGCCAGCATCCGGGCGGCGGCGAGCACGCCCCGTGCCAGATGCGCAGCCGCGCTGACCGCACCTGCTCCCGATACCAGCGGCCGTCCGGGCAGCCCGGCGAACGGCAGTCCAGCCGCGACGGCCAGGCGCTCCTCCGGTCCGCCGCTTCTACCTGCGTAGAGCAGCCGGAGACCGGGATGAAGCTCCTGCAGCGCCGATGCCACGGCCAGGGCCGGATAGATGTGTCCCCCCGTCCCCCCTCCCGTAATCACGATGTTCATTGGATGCCCCCTGAGTCCTGGCCGGAACGCTCCGGGACAGGGTGAAGAGCAGGGCCATCGCCATGGCTCCCGCCAGGAGCGAGGATCCCCCGTAGCTGATGAACGGAAGCGGAACCCCGGTGCAGGGAACGCTGCCGGTCACGACAGCGATATTCAGCAGAGCCTGCCCGCAGATGAAAGCCACAACACCCGCAGCCGCCATCCGCGCAAAAGGACTCTTCGCAAGACGCGCCACCCTGATTCCGCTCAGGGCAAGAAGGCTGAAGAGCACCAGAATGAAGAACGGCCCCAGGATGCCGGTCTCTTCGGCGATTGTGGCGAACACGAAGTCGGTATGCGGAGCCGGAATGAAATACTTCGCCTGCCCCTGCCCCAGACCCACGCCTTGCCAGCCCCCCTGGCCAAAGGCATAGAAGGATTGCACCACCTGATAGGCTTCATCGGACTTGTGCTTCCAGGGCTCCAGCCAGGCGTAGACACGCTCCATACGATATGGCTGCACGCGGATGAGCACCGCCACAACCGCGCTCATCCCTGCCAGCGCCAGAAAAACGTGCCGCAAGTGCGCCCCGGCGCAAAAGATGACAGTCAGGCCGGCGCCCAGGATGACCAGGGCGGTTCCCAGGTCGCTCTGCGCCACCACCACTGCGGCCGCCATCAAGGTCATCAGCATAGCCACCCCGAAGCCGGGCC
>JBBFLP010000317.1:0-3267 GCA_037478975.1 Armatimonadota bacterium | reverse complement strand
CGGAGCCAACTGATACGCTGACGTGAGTGAGGAACGCCAAATAAACCGTGCCGGGGTGACCTGGCGGTCCGTGCTGCTGGGGTTGCTGCTGATCCCCGTCAACACCTACTGGGTCACCCTTGTCGAGGTTCGCTGGTATACTCTGGACGGCACATCGCTGCCGTTGTTCATCACCCCCATCTTCATCCTCTTCGTGCTGTGCCTGCTCAATCTGTGGGCGGCTCGCGTGAGGCGGGAATGGGCGCTGGACAGAGCGGAGTTGACCGTCGTCTATGTGATGCTGGTGATGAGCTGCGTGCTGGCCGGGCACGACATGCTCCAGAACCTGTTCGGGGCCATTACCCATCCGTTCTACTTCGCCACTCCGGAGAACGACTACCAGCGCCTGTTCTTTCAATATCTCCCGCGCTGGCTGCTGATCGAGGATAGGGAGGCGCTGCAGGATTTCTACCGCGGGGGGGTGGATCCGTGGAGCACGGGGCTGTGGCGCGCCTGGGTGCTGCCTCTGACGATGTGGGCCATCTTCCTGGGCGTCCTGTTCGCGATGATGGTGAGCGTCACCACCATCCTGCGCAGGGCGTGGACGGAGAACGAGAAGCTGGTCTTCCCGCTCATCCAGCTGCCGGTGGCTATGGCCGCAGGGGCCCGGGACGGAGGCATCTTCCGGACGCGGGCGCTTTGGTTCGGTTTCGCCACGGCGGCCGGGCTGACGGCCTTCAACGGGCTGCATATGCTGTTCCCGCAGGTGCCCTGGATCCCGGTCCTCAAGCAGTATGACATCGGGCGCTATTTCCAAACGCCGCCCTGGAATGCGCTGGCAGGCACCAACATCGCGATGTATCCCTTCGCCATCGGGCTTGCGTTCTTCATCCCGCTGGACCTGAGCTTCTCCTGCTGGTTCTTCTTCGTGCTCCGCAAGCTCTTCCAGGTCCTGGGACGTGTGCAGGGATGGGACGGCGCCGCCGCGCGCGGATTTCCCTACTTCGGCGAACAGGCCGCCGGGGCGTGGATCGCGCTCGGGCTAGTCACCATCCTGGGAGCACGGCACTATCTGAAGGATGTCTGGCTGAAGGCGTGGGGGATGCGGGAAGGCGCGGACCCTGCCGAGTCCCGGGAGTATCGCATCGCCATTATCACTGTGGTATTGGGGACGGTTTTCCTGGCCTTCTGGAGTCTGCTGCTGGGCATCAAGTGGTGGGTGGCGCTTCTGTTCTTCGGCATCTACCTGCTGCTGTCGCTTACTCTGACCCGCGTGCGCGCTGAACTGGGTACCCCCCACGAGATCTACTTCGTGAATCCGCACGATATCCTGGTGCGCATCTTCGGATCCACGCTCATCGGGCCGCAGAGCCTGACCGCCATCTGCACGATGTACTGGTTCAACCGGTGCGTGCGCTGTCATCCGATGCCCAATATGATGGAGTCGTTCAAGATGGCGGAGTATGCCCGGATGAGCCACCGGAAGATGATCGGAGTCATCGTTCTGGCGCTGGCCGTCGGGATGGTGGTCACCTACTGGGCCAACCTGCAGATCTGCTACAGCGAGGGAGCCTCCGCCAAGTGCCTGGGCTTCAAGTGGTGGCTGGGCACGGAGTCCTATTCCAACCGGCTGGCCAACTGGCTGCGCTCGCCCGTCAGCGGACTGCCGGAGTGGTTCCGGGACCGCAGCGACCCGGCCATCGTGAACGTGCTGTATATGGCTGGCGGGTTCGCGATGGTGTTCGGGCTCAAGTTCATGCGCGCGGCGTCCGTCGAGTGGCCGTTCCATCCGGCGGGTTACGCCCTGGCGGTCAGCTATGCGATGGACTACTTCTGGTTCGCGTTCTTCATCAGCTGGGTGATCAAGGCGCTGATCGTCCGCTATGGAGGAATGCCGTTCCACAACCGCGCCGTGCCCTTTATGCTGGGGCTGATCCTGGGCGACTATGTGATGGGCAGCATCTGGGCCATCATCGGCCCGGTGCTGGGAGTGCCCACCTACCGGGTGTTCATCTGATGCCCCGAGGCGCCTGGCACCTCAGGCTGGTGATGGCGGCGATCTGCCTGGCCGTGGTTGCGGGGAGCCTATCTGCCCCTGCGCGGGCCGGCCGCGAGCGGGATGTGCGCCTTGCGGTCCGGCAGGCCACGCTGGAGAGCCGGGCGACAGGATGCTCCGTGGCCATCTCCGAGAACGGGCGCGTGGTCTTTCAGCACGGGTTCGGATACGCCGATATGGAGGACTTCTCTCCGGTGCGCCCGCAGACCGTGTTCCGTATCGCGTCCATCAGCAAGTCCGTCACCGCCGTCGCTGTGATGCAGCTTGCGGAGCAGGGGAAGGTGGACCTGGACGAGGATATCCGCCACTATGTGCCGGAGTTCCCGGATAAGGGCGAGAAGATCACGGCCAGGCATGTGCTGGGGCACCTCTCTGGCATCCGTGGGTACCGCGGCAACGAATGGACCAGCAAGGAGCCGTACGCGTCTGTCGAGCAGTCGCTTGCCCTCTTCCGTGACGATCCGCTGGAGCATCGGCCCGGCGAGAAGTATCTATACAGTACGCACGCCTACACCCTTGCTGCGCGTCTGGTGGAGAACGTCTCCGGGATGAGCTTCCCGGACTACCTGCGTCAGAGCATCTTCCTGCCGGCGGGGATGACGTCCACCGGCCCCGAGGATCTCCGCTCCATTGTGCGCTGGCGGGCCAGGGGCTACACCCGGGACAGCCAGGGCAACCTGGTCAACTCCCCTTACACGGACATCAGCTACAAATGGGCGGGAGGCGGCCTGGTCTCGACTGCGGCCGACCTGTGCCGGTTCGGCTCCGCCGTTATGGACGGGACTTTGCTGGGAGCCGCCGCCCGCGCCGAGATGTGGCAGGAACAGAAGACTCTGGACGGCAAGGCGACCGGCTACGCCCTCGGCTGGGTCCCGGGCACGACCGCAGGGCGGGCTTCGGTGGCCCACGGCGGAGCGCAGCCATCCGCGCGATCGTTCCTGCTGTTGATCCCGGAGGAGCGCCTGGCGATCGCCGTCCTGAGCAACTACGAAGGATTCCAGCCGTCCTCCGTCGCCCGCCGCATCGCGGAGATCTGGCTATCCGGCCGCTGAAGTCCGTTTCAAGTTTTGTTGCAGCTTGAGAACGGTAGCGTTTGTCTCACCAGTGCGCCATGGACGCGGCGGTCTGCCAGTATTTGAAGACATCCACGTTGGTTGCCGTGGTCCAGGCTCCGGCACCGGTGCGGCCCAGGAAGTAGGCCACCTTGCGTCCCTCCGTGTTGACTTCCTGCT
>JBBFLP010000316.1:0-3275 GCA_037478975.1 Armatimonadota bacterium | reverse complement strand
TCTCGTCCCGGCCCGACACCTCCAGACGCTGCGTCAGATCCCCCTCTCCCTCCGCAATGTCCTTCAGAGCAGAGGTCACCTCATGCAGAGGGCGCACCACCAGCCGCCTGACAAGAGTGTTCAGCACAGCCGTCAGGAGGATTGCCGCGAACAGAGCCGCGCCGATGGTCGCCATAGCGGCCCGGCGGGCAACCTTCTGGACATCCGCTCGCGGATAGGCAGCCACGATCCGGTATCCCCACGGTTCGAACTCCTTCACGGAGACCATCCATCCGGCCGCTCCCTGGCCCCTGGCGACAACCTCCTCGATCCGGTCGTGCTCCACGTGCTTGCTGTGAAAGACCGCTTCCCCTTTATTGTCCAGGAGGGCCGTAAAGCCGTTGTCTAACACTCTGGAGGACGCAATGCTCTCCCCAAGCGCACCGAGGGTCGAGATCTCGTAGCCCACATACCAGGCGCCGATGGTGCGCCCGGACGCGTCCCGCATCGGCTCGTAGGCGGTGTAGAACGGTTTCCCCAGGATGTCCACCACGCCGTAGAACGCGCGGTCCTGTCTCAGAGCGGCGATGGCCTTGCCGCTGGGGTCGAGCAGGGTGCCTACGGCCCGCTTTCCGTCGCGGATGATGTTGGTGGAGACCCGCACAAAGTCATCACCCCTGCGCACAAACAGCGTGGCGTTGCTGCCGGTAAGCTTCTTGACCCGGTCCACCAGTTCCGTGGCGTTCACCTGCGACCTGCCGCCCAGCAGCAGGTCCGGAACGGTCTCACTGCCCACCTGTTTACTGGCACCGAGGGAAGCAAACCCGGCAGCGGTCCCCAGGTGCTGGAAAACCCGTACGGCTGCGGTAACCTTGTCGCGGCAAAGGCTGTCCGTGCCGGTCAGGGTCTGAACGATCTTCTCCTGACTGGCCGCCAGGGCCTCATCTGCCTGCGACTGGACCTGATGGGTCACGTAGTTGTTCAGGATGATCCCGGCGCAGATAGCAACACCCAGAATGACGAGCGCGGCGGGCACAAGCAGTTTTCGCGCCACGCTCGATTGGAATTTGTTCTTCATGGATTGAGCCACCCCTTACGATCGCTCCTGCCCGCTCCCGTAGACGGACCCTTGGGAATCAACCGGCACGACCTGTACAGACTCGCACCCGTTTATTCAGGAACGGGGCAGGAATGTTTACCAGAAAGGCATTCCACAAAATCACGCAAAACGGGAATGATTCCTGCCGCGGCTGCGCAAAGTTGCTAAGACTATCTCGACTTACCATCTCATATCCTTCGCTGGTCGAGCAGCGCGGCGTCAGCCGCGCGTATTGAGACCACGCCTTGCAGAATGTGGTTTGGACTCGTCCGGCTTTGCCGGACGGCTCAACCGGCGGAGGGGGAGTTCCGGGAATTGGGGCTGCCGCAACTGGGTCGCAGAGATTTCCGGTGCTCTCTGAAGACTTCTCGCCCTTGCCGAAATACAGCCGTTCCGAGACGGTTCCAGAGGTTCAGGGGATTCGTGCAAAAAAGCACAAAGTATGATAATATCTCTGCGGGACCGGCGCGGAGAGGGTATCATTGTGCAGGGCCGGACTGGCCGGCGCTCCATCACACGGACGGGGAACCATCGCGCAAATGGATTTCATCATACAACTTTTCACGGAAGATACTGTCGCTCACACTGTTCTCATTCTGGGGCTGGTGGCGGCGCTGGGGTTGCTGGTGGGCAGTATCCGCATATTCGGGATCAATCTGGGCATTGCCGGCGTGCTGTTCGCCGGGCTGGCGTTCGGGCATTTCGGTCTGGGTATCAACGAGCACGTCCTGGAGTTCGCCAAGGAGTTCGGACTGATCCTGTTCGTCTACACCATCGGAGTGCAGGTGGGGCCGGGGTTCACGGATTCTCTCAGGCGGCAGGGGCTTCCCCTGAACATCATGGCGGCCAGCGTGGTGCTCCTCGGCGTGCTGATGACTCTCGTGGTCAGCCATTTCGGCAGAATAGACATCAAGGCGGCGGTGGGACTGTATTCCGGCGCCGTGACCAATACGCCCAGCCTGGGCGCGGCCCAGCAGGCGCTGAAGGACATCCCCGGCCTCCCCGACGAGGCCGCCAAGCTGCCCGGCCTCGGTTACGCCATCGCCTATCCGTTCGGCATCATCGGCATCATCCTGACGATGCTGCTGGTACGCGCACTGTTCCGGGTCAACATCGCTCAGGAGAGCGAGCAGATCGCGCGCATCCAGCGCCCCGCCGTTCCCCCTCCTTCCAACGCCAATCTGCAGGTCACCAATCCGAACCTGGACGGGCTGCGCATCCGCGACATCCCGGGGCTTGCCGAATCGGGTGTGGTGATCTCCCGTATCCTGCACGAAGGGAAGCTGGAGGTGGCGCATCCCGAGACGGTCATGCGGCTGGGAGATGTGCTGCACGCGGTGGGTCCGGAGAAGAAGCTGCGGCAGCTGCGGCTGGTGGTGGGCTCCGAAAGCGATGTGGATCTCAAAGAGATGCCCAGCTCACTCATCATCCGGCGTCTGGTGGTCACGCGGCGGGCGGTCCTGGGCAAGACGCTGGAGGAGCTGGATCTAGTCGGCCGCTTCGGTGTCACGGTGACCCGGGTCAGCCGCGCCGAGATCGAGTTCACTCCCACCCGCGACTACCGGCTACAGTTCGGAGACACCTTGCTTGCCGTGGGAGAAGAAGAGGGCATCAACAGGGCGGCGGCAGAGGTAGGGAACTCGGTCCGGCGGTTGAACCATCCTGAGATCGTCCCCATTTTCGTCGGAATTGTGCTGGGTGTCATCGTTGGAAGCTGGCCGGTGGAGATTCCCGGAATGCCGGCGCCCGTCAAACTGGGGCTGGCAGGAGGACCGCTGGTGGTGGCCATTCTGCTCAGCCGGCTGGGAAGGGTGGGGCCGCTCGTCTGGTACATGCCCATCAGCGCCAACTTTATTCTCCGCGAGGTCGGGATCGTCCTGTTCCTGGCGTGTGTGGGGTTGCGGGCGGGGGATCAGTTCGTGGCCACGCTTGTCAATGGCGACGGCCTCCAGTGGATGGCCTGGGCCACGATCATCACGCTTGCGCCGCTGCTGGTGGTGGCGCTGGTAGCCCGTGCCATCTATCGGGTCAACTATCTCTCGCTATGCGGGTTGCTGGCGGGCAGTATGACTGACCCGCCAGCCCTCGCCTTCGCCACGAACATCACCGGCTCCGATGCACCGAACGTGTCCTACGCCACGGTGTATCCTCTGGTGATGCTGCTGCGCGTCCTCAGCGCCCAGGCCATTGTTCTGCT
>JBBFLP010000315.1:0-3286 GCA_037478975.1 Armatimonadota bacterium | reverse complement strand
GCCATCACCGCGCCGGCCATCAGCACCGCCCAGTTGCCATCTCCGTAGAACCCCTGAAGCGACTGCAGACCGATGGGCAGGGTCTTCATCGCTGGCCGGTTGATCACGATGAGCGGCCAGATGAAGCTGTTCCAGCTTCCCAGAAACGCGATCAACCCGAACGCCGTCAGCGCAGGCTTCGAGAGCGGCAGGACGATGCGTCCCAGAATGGACCAGTGCCCGGCGCCGTCAATGGACGCCGCGTCCTCCAACTCCTGCGGAATGGTCAGGAAGAACTGACGCAGCAGGAAGCACCCGTAGGCGCTTGCGACAAAAGGCACGATAAGGGCGGCGTGCGAGTCTATCCAGCGCAGCTTCACCATCATCACAAAGAGCGGGATCATCGTCACCTGCGCCGGCACCATCATGGTCGAGAGATAGGCGATAAACAGGGCGTCCCGGCCCCGGAAGCGGAGCCGCGCAAACGCATAGGCCGCCAGGCACGAGGTGAACAGCTGAGCCGCCGTGACTGCGACGGCCACGATGATGCTGTTGCGGAAGAACGCCGCAAAGGGCACGGTCGTCCACGCCTGAAGATAGTTCTCCCAGTGCACCCCCGACGGAAAGAGCCCCTCAACCGGGCGGAAAAACTCCGTCTTGTCCCTGAGCGACGCAAGAATCATCCACCCGAAGGGCACAAGCATACTGATGCCAAGCCCCCCGAGCACAAGATACGCGAACAGATCTCCCAGTGTCTTTCTGAGCTTCATTTAGGCGCCGTAATGCGTCCAGCGTTTGGTAATGGAAAGCTGGGCCAGGGTGACGACCAGAATGATCAGGAACAGCACGAACGCAAGCGCGGACGCGTAGCCCAGCTTGAACGAAGTGAACGCCTGCGAATACACGTGATACACGTAGACCATCGTCTGAGGCGTCGGACGTCCCGCCGTCATCATATAGATCTGTGTGAACACCTGAAAGCCGGAGATGACCGACATCGTGAAGATGAAAAGCGTAGTTGGTGAAACGAGCGGCCAGGTGATGTGCCGGAAGGTCTGCCAGGCGTTCGCGCCGTCAATGCGGGCCGCCTCATAATAGCTGGAGCTGATGCCCTGCAGCCCCGCCAGATACAGAATGGCGTTGTATCCCAGCCCCGCCCATACGCTCATCAGGATGATGGCGGGCATCGCCCAGTTCGGGTCCGCAAGCCACCCCGGAGGATTGGGGACCAGCGGAACCATTGTGAACTGCCCTCCTGAGACCCAGGGAATGGATAGCGCCCGCAGGAAGCGGTTGATCAATCCGAACTCCGGGTTGTACAGCAGCCGCCAGACGATGGCCAGCGCAACGATGCTGGTGACGCTCGGCAGAAAGTAAATGACCCGAAAGGCGGCCAGCCCCCATAGCTTCCGGTTAAGAAGCATGGCCACCCCCAGAGACACCGCCATGGCCAGCGGGACGGTGGCGGCGGTGAAGTAAAGCGTGTTGGCAAGCACGGTCCGCAGCGTCTCTCCGTGCCGCAACTCATTCCACATTTCGGCGTAGTTGGCCAGCCCCACGTAGCGCGGCGGTGTCAAAATGTCCCATTCCAGCAGGCTGATGGCGAATGCCCCGATAATCGGGATGACCGAAAACAGGAAGAGCCCCACGAAGCTTGGGGCAAGGAACGCGGCTGCCGTCAGGCCGTCTCTGCGTGTCCTCATCGTCCTCTGTGCTCCCTCTCCCGGGCCTCCTGCTGAACGCGGTCTATGCGTCTGGCGAGCGAGGTCAGCGCCTTCCGGACATCCTTGCGCGCGGTGAAGATCTGGGCGATCTCCTCCATCATCATCTCGGAGACCGTGCTGGTGCTGGCATCCACCTCCAGAGGCCGGGCGTAGCGTGCCACGTCCAGAAACACCCGGTCCGAGTCGGGGGGTTGGGCCGGATCCAGGAAGTCCGGCGACTCCGCCACCCGGACAAAGGAGGGCATGTCACGGCCGGTTCGCGCCTGGTGCCGCTGCCCCTCATAGCCCGTCAGGAACTTCATCAGCTTCCAGGCCTCCTCAAGGTTCGGACCGTCCTTGCGGAGAACATAACAGTTTGCGAACAGGACCGTCGCTTTCTCCTTCCTCATCGGGAGCGGGGCGACGTCCCAGTCCAGCGGCCGTCCGTCCGGATACGTCGCGCCCCGGAAGTTCAGGCAGGCCCAACGGCCCTGGATGAACATCGCCTGCCGCCCGCTGCGGAACATCTCTCCTCCGCCGCCCAGGTCCTGAGCCTGCTCGGGGGTGGGGAACACGCCATGTTTGTACTGGCAGTCTGCCAGGAACTGAACGGCCTCGATCGCCTCCGGCGAGTCAATGAGGCTGCGCGACATATCCGGCGTGAACAGCCGCCCTCCGTTCTGCCAGATCCAGAATGCGATGCCGTCCATCTGAGTGGGAGCGTCGCAGCCGAAGCGGTCCGGGCGGCCGTCTCCGTCCAGATCCTTCGTCACTTTTTTGCACGCAGTCAGGAAGTCGTCCCAGGTCCAGCCTTCCCGCGGGAAAGGGACGCCGGCCTCCCGGAACATGTCGCGGTTGTAGTAGAGCACGAAAGTGGTCCATCCGCGGGGAAGACCGTAGAACTTGCCCCGGTAGCGCAGGGCGGGAAGAAGCTGGGGGAACATCTCGTTTACCGGAAAGCCGTCCCGCTCGATCAACTCGTCCAGCGGGTGCAGTGTGTTGCGGTGGGCGAATGACGGCAGGCGGTCATAGGCCATCTGCATGATGTCCGGGGCTACCCCTGCTGCAAACTGGATCTGCAGCCGCTGGTAATACTGGCTGCCCGGCACCTGCTGGATCTCGATCCGGACGTGCGGGTTCTGGGCGCGGTAGCGGTCAAGAAGCTTCGTCAGGCTGGCCAGACCTTCCGGTCCTTCCCAGCAAGCGAGCGTCAACGTCACCTGAGATGGTCCGTCCTCGCGCCGGGCGCATCCCCCCGCCACCAGCGCGAGAGCAGTTGCGAAGAAGAGCAATCCTGCGATGCAGCGTCTCATCTTGCCCGGCAAACCGCCTCCGTCGGCTCCCCCCTGCCTTCACGGACGCTTACCCGCGTCACCGTCCGGTTCCTTCTCACTGCAAGAACCGGATGCGTCCTGTGTCCGGGGCCGGTACGCGTTTGAGCTTGCGTATCCACTCAATGGCCGCCTCGCGGGTGGTCTCGGAGGGCTCCGCCAGCACCTCGGCGGGACCACCTGCATTCATCAGGTTGGTGATGACATAGGCCTGACCTGCCACAGTATAGAGGGCGCTGTCCTCCAGCGGCCGCCCGGCTGCTTCCATTCTCT
>JBBFLP010000314.1:0-3290 GCA_037478975.1 Armatimonadota bacterium | reverse complement strand
TGTCCGTGGGGTTTCTCCAGCTGAGGTATACCCGCCCGTCCGAAGGGCTGGCCGTGAAGTCCGAAACCGAAGCCGGTGGCGTCACGTCCGGCTCGTGGATCCGCGAGACCAGAAACACATCCTCATATCCGGTGGCCGTGTTGTCGGAATAGACGTAGTGGAGATCGTTTCCCACTGCCAGCACGGAATCGAGCGACCCGCCCGTACGGCCCGGCGTCTGGGTGAAGTTCCATGTGGTCAGCCAGACACCGTTCACCCGCCCCACGTACCACATATCGAACTGCTCCGGGTCCGAGTTCTTGCGCTGATAGAAGATGTGCAGGTTGCCGCTTGCGTCATAGGTGGCTTCCGGGCTGCGCGCTAACCAGGGGCAGTCGGAGACGTCCCGCGAAGGTCCCCACGTGAGCCCGCCGTCATAGGAGAAGCGCACATAGATATCCCAGTCCAGGCCAGAGTGCGGCTGCGGGTTGCTCATCGCCCAGATTCCGGCTATCTCGCCCGACGGAGAGAATGCCGCCCGGTGCGCTCCGTCTCTTTCGGCGCTCCAGGCGCCGTTCTCGAACCATTTCATCTTCGGACCGTTTACGTCATAGAGCCCGTAGATTCGCCTGCCCCAGGCAACCAGGTTGAAGCCGCCGGGGAACTTCTCGTGGTGGTCATCGGGATGAAAGGCGATAAGGTGCGTCGGTCCCCACGCGCCGCCCGGCGGGCGGTAGCGGCCCCACACCCCGCTATTGGGATAGATGCTCCGGTCGAAGAGATGCAGCCAGGCCACGTAAAGCCCGCCAGCGCTGTCGAACTCGGCGTCCAGCATAAATCCTCCGGCGGGGCTTGCGTCTACCCGCGACGGAGCCGACCAGACACTGCCACCGGGATCTTTCGTGACCTCCAGAATCGCTTCGGTGCCCTCCTGCCGATAAAACAGATGCAGGCGGCCGTCCACGGGGTTGACCTTCAGGATGGGTGTCCGGGCGGAGGTGGCCACAAGCGCGCGCTGCCAGACGCCGGAACGGTTGGTGGTGTAGTAGATGCGGCGGTCCGCATCCAGAAATTCCCAGTAGGCAACGTGTAGCAAACCATCCCTGTCAGCGGCTATGGAAGCGTCCGTGGAGAATCGCGCCGGGCTTTCGCTGAGGTTCACCGGCTGGCTCCAGGTGCCTTGCCCGGCCGATGGCAGGGCGGACAGGGCCACAAGACAGACGACGAACAAGCTCAGACGTGCCATACGGGAGAGCATTCCGGGATCTCCAGGGCGGAATCGAGCGTACTGGCCGCCCTTTGATCCCATGGTAGCATAAAGGAAGCCTCAGCGATGCGAAGGTGGGACCAGCCCCGGCCCTGCCGGGCACGATCTGTGACTACAGCAGAAGCTCGACCTGATGATCCCGCCCGTCGCGAAACGCTGGCACAATATCCCCGGCTACAGGGCGGCCGTCCACCACAAGCTTCCCCCCCTCACCATTTCTGGAAACAGTGATGTGGTAGCCCGCTCCGCGGAAGCGGCGGTAAACCCGGAAACCGTCCCAGTCCTCAGGGATGCAGGGAGCGACTCGCAATCCTTCTCTGGCAGGACGCACTCCCAGCAACCACTCGGCAACCACCCGGAACAGCCAGGCGGCGGATCCGGTGTACCACGTCCAGCCTCCCCGCCCGAAGTGCGGCGAGTCTGGACCGTCAATGTTCCCCGGCGTGACATATGGTTCGGCACGGTATAGCTCGGGGTCCAGTCCGCGGATGCAAGGAGAGATGCTCTGAATGAGTCTCCAGGCTTGCTCCGCCCGGCCAAGCAGGCACTCGGCCCAGACCGCCCACGTTGCCGCGTGAAGATATACCCCCCCGTTCTCCCGCACGCCGGGCGCATAGCGGGTGAGGTATCCAATCCGCTCATCCGGCACGGTGTATGCCGGACGAAGAAGCGCCGGCCCGGCAACCGTGTAAAGCCGGTCCCGGACCGTCCGCATAAGTTGCCTCCGCCGCTCGGGAGGGCAAACTCCGGAGATGACCGACCACGTCTGAGCGTTCAGGAAGATCTGGCCTTCCCTGCACGCACTGCTGCCGATTACCGTCCCGTCGTCGCAGGTCGCCCGGAAATACCACGCACCATCCCAGGCGTAGGTGTTGATGGCAGTCTGCAGGTCCTGCGCCGCCTGGAGGTAGTGTGCCGCGCGCTCCCCGTCACCCAGGTTCCTCGCCAGCTCCGCCCAACGGGGAAGGAGATAGCAGAGGAAATGTCCCACCCACACCGATTCGCCTTTACCCTCCCAGCCGGCCGAGGAAAGGCCGTCGTTCCAGTCCCCCTCGCCTATCAGCGGCAGCCCACGCGGACTCCTTCGGGACAGTGACAGATCGAACGCGCGCTCGCAGTGATTCCGGATGGTATCCGGAGGACCGTCTACAAAAGGCGCTTCAAGTTTCAGGATGGCCAGGTCACCCGTCTCCCGGATATAGGCCAGCACCGCAAACGGTAGCCAGAGGAGATCGTCCGAAAACCGGCTGTGCGCTCCGGACTCAGTGATCGGCTGCCACCAGTGGAACACGTGCCCCTCAGAGAACTGGTGCGCCGCGTGGAGCAGGATCTGCCTGCGGGTCCGCTCCGGCTCTGTGGGCAGGAAGACTAGGCTGTCCTGCAGCTGATCGCGGAAGCCGTATGCCCCGCCCGGTTGATAGTACCCGCTGCGTCCCCAGATGCGCCCCGCCATCGCCTGATAGCGGAGCCACGTGTTCAGCAGAGCATTCAGTCCCGGGTCCGGAGTCTCAGCAGAATAGCCATCCAGACGGGCTCTCCACCAGAGTTGCGTTTCCTGCAGCGCCTCCACCGCGCGCTTGACGTTGCAGTACTGCTCCGCAAGGGACAGCGCATCCGCATCGTTCCTGCCCGCCCCTAGAACGAAGACCAGATCCGCCGAGTCGCCCGGTTCCAGATGGAGCGGCGCCTGAAGAGATGCGATGGGATCCCCCCATCGTCCTGAGGTTCCGGCCAACCGGCCCATCATCAGACCAGCAGGCGATTCCAGAGAACCGTATCTGCCGACGAACGCCTCCCGGTCGCACTCGAAAGCGGCGATGGGCAGGGAGCAGGCGTGAAACGCGGTTCCCTCCCAGTCGCGGTTCCATCCCTGGCCTTTGGCGTTCGGGATGGCCCACAGACGCTTGCGCGCCAGAATGGCACTGCGCTCCCGGATGAACTCGGTCTCGATGAAGATGCGATGGAACTCCCGGTGGGTATCGTGCGCTGTGCCCAGGCACCATTCCAGATAGCTGGTGACCAGGATATCCCGCGGGGCTCCCGA
>JBBFLP010000313.1:0-3312 GCA_037478975.1 Armatimonadota bacterium | reverse complement strand
CGGGCGGCATTCCTGAGGCTACTGCGATATCTGCGGCCGCACAGCGCCGCGCTGGCGCTGGGAATCTCTTCTAATATCGGACTGGGGCTCGTGGCGCTGGTCCCGCCTCTCATCTACGGACGCATCACCGACCACGTCATCCTGGCCTCCGGCGAGGCCGGTCCCCGCATCCGTCTGCTGATCTTCCTTGCGCTTCTCCTGGCAGGGATCTACGCCCTGAACAGCCTGCTTTCGTTCGCACGCGGCTACATCATGCACGTGCTGGGCGAAAAGCTCATCCTGACCCTGCGCAAGGACGTCTACCGCCACCTGCAGCAGCTCTCTGTCAGCTTCTTCGACTCCCGCCAGACGGGCGAGATCATGAGCCGGGTGACCAGCGATACCCAGGTGGTGGAGGAGTTCGTCAACCACGCCGCGGATACGCTGGTCTCCGACGTCATCAAGATGGTGGCGATGTGCGTGGTGATGTTCCTCATCTCGCCGCTGCTATCCATCATCGCCCTCGTGCCCGTGCCCATCCTGTTCTACGCCGGATTCCGGTTCGCCCGGCGCATCAAGAGCATCTACCGTGCCGTCCGGGAGCGCCTCGGCGAGATCAACGCCGGCATCCAGGAGCGCATCAGCGGCGTGCGGGTGGTGAAGGCCTTTGCCCGGGAGGACTACGAGTTCGAGAACTTCCGCCGCGACGCGGAGAACTATTACGACGAGCGCGTCCGTGCCGTACGGATGTGGACCAGCTTCTTCCCGTCCGTGGATATGCTGGTCCGGCTGGGACACATCGCAGTCTGGGTGGTGGGGCCGGTGCTCATCCTGCGCGGAGAGGCCACGATGGGCACCCTCGTGGTCTTCACCAGCTATCTGGGGATGCTTTATCAGCCTGTCGGGAGCCTGGCGCGCATCAACGACACCATCCAGCGCTCGCTTGCCGCCGCTGAGCGCATCTTCGAGATCATTGACGAGGAGCCGGCCATCAAGGACCCGCCGGACCCGGTGCCGCTCGGCCGCATCCGGGGCGAGGTGGAGTTCGACCATGTCTGGTTCCGCTACGAGGACGGCGAGGAGGTTCTGAAGGATATCTGTCTGCGGGCGCGCCCCGGGCAGATCGTTGCCCTGGTGGGCCGAAGCGGCGCAGGCAAGACCAGCCTTGTCAACCTTATTCCGCGTTTCTATGACCCTGTGCAGGGCAGGGTGCTGATAGACGGCGTGGACGTCCGCACTGTCCGGCAGTCCGAGTTGCGCAGCCAGATCGCCATGGTCCTGCAGGATACCTTCCTGTTCAACGGCACGGTGAAGGAGAACATCCGCTACGGCAAACTGGACGCCACAGATGAGGAGATCGAGAAGGCGGCGAAGGCAGCCAATGCCCACGACTTCATCATGGAGATGCCGAACGGTTATGACACTCAGATCGGCGAGCGGGGCGTCAAGCTCTCGGGTGGTCAGAAGCAGCGGGTTGCCATCGCACGTGCCATTCTGGCCGACCCCCGGATCCTGATTCTGGACGAGGCCACCAGCAGTGTGGACTCCGAAAGCGAATACCTCATCCACCGCGCCATGGACCGTCTTATGGAGGGACGCACCACGTTCGTCATCGCCCATCGCCTGTCCACGGTGAAGCATGCGGACCAGATTGTGGCGTTGGAGCACGGCCGCATCGTGGAGATCGGTGACCACCACACCCTGCTGTCGGCTGATGGTGTCTACTCCCAGATGTATGCCATGCAGTTCCGGCTGGACGAGGATGTCCCACCACGGACCGGAGCCTGACCCGCGCGGGAACGCTGTTCATTTCCGTCGGATGGCTTCGCAGGGGTGGTCTATTCCACCGGCGGCGCCAGCTCCAGCCGGTAGACCTTCCCGGGCTCAAGGACGATAACCTCCGACCTGCCAAGGAGCGTTTTTCCGTCTTCAGCATAAAGCAGAATCCGTCCACGGATCCTGTCCGCCATCGGAATGAGTTGCCGGTCCGGCCCCACCGCGCGGGTTCCGCTGACCCGCTCCCCGCCTTCCGTCACGAAGACAGCCTTCTTCTGCAGCCACCGCGCGAATATTCGGTTCCGGTCCAGGCTGGAGGCCGCTCCAGCGCCGTACAGGTAACCCAGCAGGCGTCTGCCCGGTTTTTCCTGATCGCCGGAGGCCACCCAGCCGTGCGCCACGATGTAGCGGTCCTCGCGCGACAGATTCCTGCCGAGCTCCTTTGCCGCGTCGAAGGTCATCCCGTCGCGGGAGAGAGAATACCAGAGCCGGTCCTGATTCCAGTGCAGACCCATCAGATACCAGGCGTTCCCGTCCCGTGTGCGGAACTTCTTGACGTCGTTCACGGCGAACGGCCCGTCCAGACTTTTTCCATCCAGAACGAAGTGGCGTCCGTCGCTGCTTGTGGCACGCCAGGTCTTGCCGAAGTCCTTGAAGTCCCCGAACCACAGGCGGTAGAGGCCGTTCTCGTAGAGCAGGACGTTCATCCCGTTGAAGTCGCCGCCCTCGAAGCCTGGATACCCCTCCACAGTGATCAGGTCTTCCGCGGAAGCAGGGTGGGGGGCCGGAGTGCCGTTCCAGGTCCGCCCGTCCGGGCTAAAGAACACGGCAGTCTTGTTGGTGTTGTTCCCCACAGGATACGCCGTGCAGGCCATCGCGAAGCTCCCCTCCGGCAGGCGGATGGCGTTGACGTTGCATATGTGCACAAAGCTGCCGTGTTCGATGACCGTATGGCGGTCCGTAAAGGTCAGGTAGTCCTTCGTCTGCACGCTGTAGATGCGGTCGTTGGGAGTCTCCACCCCGTCCCAAGCCCCGTAAAAGACCCTCCATCCGCCCGGTGTCTCCACGGCGGACGGCGCGTAAATGTTGCGGAATCGGCCCGGCAGGGGTTCGATGAGCGGAAACCTCGCGTCCGGCAGGAGATGCGGCGGTCCATCGCTCCAGATGGCCGGATCGAACGGCCCCGCGGCCACCCCTCGGACCTCGGCGAAGCCGGGCCGGCCTCTTTCGGGAAGCATCTGGACGTCCAGGCTGGCGGCGAAGGTTTCCACGCTCAGCAGGAGACAGGCAGCGCTCAAAAAAACGGTTGTCATGGTCATCTCAAGAGTGTTCCCCAGCGACAGGCCCTTCGTGGCGGGGGCCGTTTGCCGCAAGGTTACCCGCTTCCGGTCATTTGCGCCACTGCCGGAGGCGCAAAAAGAGGGGAAGCCTGTCTGAGAGGCCTCCCCTTCAAGTTAAGTGCGTCGTGTTACTGGATCAGAACACTGTCACGTCGGCGGAGTTCCTGGCCCGGATGACCGGTCTGACGGCCGGTCCCTCAAGGACGCATCCCAGGTT
>JBBFLP010000312.1:0-3320 GCA_037478975.1 Armatimonadota bacterium | reverse complement strand
CAGCACACGGGCGCCAGCGCCCACCGGAGCAAAGCTCCAGTCGGAGCCGTTGTCGCTCAGCCAGTAGGACCACCAGGTGGTTCCGCCTCCGGTGGCCGGATACGGTCCGTAAGCAAATGTGTTCACGAAGACAGCTCCACCGCCAAAGTCCGAGTAGGTGAACTGCAGCCCCGGAACGGCGGCGGAGAGATCCTGCAGCATGTCGAACCCTGTCTTCACCCCGTCGTAGTAGTAGACGAAGGCGTAGGAGTCCGGACCAAAGTCCACCACCAGGTAGGAGGTGCTGCTGCCGGAGCCTGCCGATCCGGATACGATGAGGTCACTCAGGCTGATGGCCTGAGCCGCCGGAATGGCGATGACGGTCAGCGCTGCGGCGATCGCCGCAAGGAGTCTCAGACGTCGCATTGAGTTGGTCTTTTCTTCCTTTCTGTCAGAGTCTGCCGGGGGTGGCTCCCATGGAGCCGGCCACGGCGCGCAGTCGCCCCGGCGACGGTTCTGCCGCCGAAAGCCCCGGCCAGGCGGGGCTAACCCTCCGTACCCGTCCCCGGAAGCAAGAAGGTTTCGGCTTCCGTGCCTTCCGGATCGGCCGGACAGGGCGGGGACTGCGCCGCGTGTTCGCCGATCTCGGCCACCACGCGCAGCAACTCCGCCAGAGCGCTTGAAACCGGCGCGCTGACCTGCGCATCCGGCAACAAAAAAACCCGCAATCCGGAGATATGCGGGCCAGCCTGAGACACTTCCGTGTCTCTCAGGATCCTCGCCATCTTTGCCTCCGAAGATGTGACAGAGAGCGATGGTCAGGCAGGTCTTCTGGCTCTCGGATCATCCTCCGCCGGCGCCTTCCCACAGCGTCCTCTGAGTTGTGCGACGCTGCAGTGGCGGCAAGTGCCGACATCGTCCCCGATCACAGCGGCGGGCCCGCGACGGACTTTCACCGTCTTCCCTTTTCAGGTCCCCTGCAAGAGCTGCCCCTTGCGGGACCACCCGACCACACTGCAATATGGAGTTGTGACGCCTCAACTATATCGCAGGCGGGCCCGCCGGGTCAAGTGGGTCTGCCGGAAAAAAGGCGGAAATTCTGCGGGCGGAGGCTGGCATTGACCGAGCCGCCCGGAGGAAGGGGAGCTCCGGCGCTGCGGAGGCTGCCGCCATGGCAACGCTCGGACCTGGACAAGCACGCGTCGCGGCTGGAGGAAGCGTTCCGCCAGGCGGGAGCGTCGCTAGCTTACGTGTTCGGCTCGCTTGCGCGGGGGCGGGAGGCTGACCGCAAGGCCATCAGCGACCTGGACATCGCCGTGGTGTTCCCGCCAGAAACCCCTCGCGAGACCATGCGCCGGGCCTGGTATGAGCTGCGGGCTGCCCTGGAACGCATATTCGGGCGGGAGGATTTCGACTTAGTCATCGCGAATGAGGCTTCCGCCGCCCTGCGCTACCGCATCATCCGGGACCGCGACCTGATCTACAGCGCGGGAGAGGATGAGCTGGCGCGATTCGAAAGCCAGGCGCGGCGGGACTGGCTGGATATGGCGTATTTCCGCGCCATTCAGCGGAAGGCGCTGGAACAGCGCTACGGCGGGGATAAGCGGTGATGGATGAGGAGCTCCTGACCACCCACCTTTCGGAGCTGGACCGGCGGCTGGCGCTGCTGGAGCCGTACCGTTCGCTGGAACCGGCCGACCTGGACGAGGCGGACGAGCGGACTGCCGCCATCGAGCGGCATACTCAGATTGCCATTCAGTCGGCGCTGGATGCCGCCGGGGTCATCATCACCGGGCTGCGGCTCAGGGAACCCCGGACATACGCCGAGAGCTTCGAGGTTCTTTCCGAAGCGGCCGTGCTGGAGCGCGAGCACGCGCGCAGACTCTCGGACCTTGCCCGGTTCCGCAATATCCTGGTCCACGGCTACCTCACCATAGATCCTCACGAGACCGCACGGTTCTTGCGTCAGGGCATCGAGGATCTCCGGAGCTTCATCACGGCCGCCCTGGTTGCCTCCAGACGGCCTCCGCGGCGGGGCGGGCGCGGATGAGAGCGCTGCTTCTTGCGGCGGCGATGGCTCTGGCGCTTCTTGCCGGAGGCTGTTCGCAGGAGAGTGGCGGCATCCGGCCGTTCACTGGCGTGCTGTGGGAGTGGGAAGACTTCACGATGCGGGATTACCGCGCGCGCCAGTGGCGCGAGGGCGGGGTGACGCAGGTCTTTGTGCGCTGCGCCACGGTCACCTTCTCAGAGGGACGCATCAGCTCGGATGCGGCCGAGTATGACTGGCAGCGGCCGGGGTCCGGACTGCCCATCACGCTGATTGTCGGACTAGAAGGTGACGGCCTGCCGGACGTCCTGGCGTCGGACTGGAAAGCCGCCGCAAGAGACGTCGCGCGCGAAGTGAAGACAGCGCTGGAGCGGGCCCGCGCGGCGGGAGTCGCACCGCGGGGGGTGATGCTTGATCTGGTCAACCCCAGGGTATCCGGCGGGCGCTATGCGGACCTGGTTCAGGCTGTCGCCCGGCAGCTGCGCAGCAGGCTGGAGATCTCGGCCACCTGTCCACCCCCGCTGCTGGATTCGCTGGCGGCCGGACAGCTTGCGCGCTCCACGGACTATCTGGTCATACGCTGGCGATGGCCGGAGGATCTGCAGACTCCTGAAGAAGCCGCCGCTGCGCCTTTCGATCCCGCTGACCTGCATCGCTGGGCGGCTCAGGCGGAGATGCTGAACCGGCCGTTTGCCGTGGTGCTGGATCCGCAGCCAACCTATTTCGAGTGTGCGGGAGAGCCGCCGCGTCTGACCGGCGTCACTCTGCGGCAGATCGAGCGTCAACGCTACGGGCTGGTGCCGGCCAGACCGGTTGCGCCCCGCGCGGGGCTTCCCGCAAGCAAAACCACAGATTTCTTGTTGTACCGGAGCCGGGAGGGATTCCCCGCCCGCAGGATCCTTGCGGCAGCGCCCCATTCGGCCGGTCTGCGGCGGCTGCTGAAAGCGCTGCCTCACCCGAGACGTTCCGGGTTTCTCGGGGCCATTGTGACCGTTCCCCGCGAGCTGCCGGACGAACTTGCCTGCTCCAATGAGGAGATCGTGCGCGCATTGCGGGGAGAGGATTGCCGTCCCGAACCGCAGATCTCGCTCCGGCCGTTCCAGGAGGAGCGCAGCCGTGTTGTAGCCCGGGTGGATAACGTGGGCTGCGGCCGGCCGGCGCTGGCGCCCGGCTCCATCCGCCTGCGGATCAGCTATCCCGCCGGCGTGTTGACTCACGCCGAGCGCTCGCAGTTCGAGACGCTGGAGATGTTCCGGACAGTGGAGGGAAAACAGTACCCGGTGCGGGACATCCG
>JBBFLP010000311.1:0-3326 GCA_037478975.1 Armatimonadota bacterium | reverse complement strand
CGGGAGTCCAGCTGCACCTCTTCCGTCACCGAGGACTTCTCCTCGTGCTTGATGTTGTTGTCGAAGATGCGCCCGGTGATGGTGATGTCGTAGGTGACCTGCCAACGGTCTGTGCCCACCTTCTGCCCCTGCACGTTGGAGATGGCGACCCGGATCTCGTTGAAGACCGAGAACGTATTGCGGAAGTGATCCCGCAGGTCGTCCACGGTGGTTCCGTCCCCGGCCGACCAGGAATCCGCGATGAGTCCCATCAACCGCGCTTCACTGCGGGACTCATACGCCTGCTTGAAGCGGTTGTAGAACTCCTTCAGCTCCGCAGTGCGGTCCTCCGGCCTGTTCAACAGGTTCTGCAGCCGGGACTTCGCCTCTTGCAGCCTGCCGGACATAATGCCCACCTGGTTCGCCACGTCGGCTGCGTCTTTGAAGAGCGGATCGTCCGGATTTCCCAGAGCGCCATAGGCCTGGGTCATCCGCGGATAGGGCTCGGAGGTCAGGATGTTTACGTGGAAGTCCTCCAGACGCTGATAGAGCTGCTGGATGGCCCCCCTGTCGCCCGGTTGCGCCGCCAGGGCGGCGTCGACCAGCTTCTGGGCATCCTGCAGCCTCTGCCGGATGGCGGCGATCAGCGCCGGCAGGTTCTTCCGGGCCTCATCGGCCTGCTTATTGCGCTCCTCCTCGCGCATTCTGTCCGCAAGCTGCAGATGCTGGGCGTACAGCTCCTTCAACTTGTTGCGGAAGGCCACATAGGAAGCCGAAAGCGGTGACTGAGCGGGCGCCACCACCTCCTGGAACGTGGCGACGGACGAGCCGCCATAGGAAACCAGGAGGGGGACGATGGAAGGCAGGGCTCTCCAGCCCTCCTCGAAGGCCGCGGTGCCCGGCTGCATCTTCGCAAGCAACTCCTGAGCCCGGGCCAGGCCGCTCTTCGTCACGGGAAGCCCGGCACGGCTGCCGTCGGGCGAGCCGGCAAAGAAATTCTCCTCCGGGAATCCGGGAGCCTGGGCGAGCTGCTGGAAGTATCCCTCCACCAGCTCCTTCAACCAGGGAGCAAGGGTATCCGCGAATTTCGCCAGGTTGGTGGAAGTCCAGACGGCGCGCATCGCGGCCAGCGCCTCGTTCTTCTCGGCCTGAGTCACATAGTGCGGATACGGCACCGATGCCGCGATGCCCCGGTCGTCCATTGAGGGAATGCGCAGCACCCCCCCGGGCCCGTAGCTTCCCGCCTCTTCCAGAACACCGTAGTTCTGTCCTGTGCTCACCAGGCGCTGGAAGTTGACATCCGCGCGCTGCAGCCAGAACGCATCGGCCTCCCGGTTGGAGGCTTCCTGATCCGCCCGCGCCACCAGCGCCTGCGCCGCCGCGCGGAGACTCCGGGCTGCGGCCGGAACAGCATCGCGGCGCTTTACCCAGTCGTCCTGAGCCAGAAACGCGGGAGCCACAAGCTCCCGGATATCTCTCAGATCTTGCGCGAACTCGGAGAGCAGGGCGTTGAACTCTTTCTCACCCCGCTCGTAGGCGTCTGCCAGGGCGAGCGCCTCCGCCTCGGCCCGGGCCGCCTCGTTCCGGATGACCATGGCCCGCCCCCGGAGACCGCCGGCGATCTGCCTTAGCACCTGGGTAAGACCTTCCCCGAGCGTGCTCTCCGGCGGCTTATTCACTGCCCCGAGCTTCGTGTAAGGATCACCCTCGATCGCTTGCCGGGCTTGGCCAAGCGCGGGAGCCAGATCCTCTGGTGAAACGGTTCCGGATGGCGGAAGCGGGATGGTCTTCAGCCGGCTCAGGATGACGTTCATTCGCTCGACAAGGCCTCGTGCCTTCATCTGAGCCAGGTTCAGTTCAGAGGCCATCGCCGAGGCGACTTCGGCGTGAGTCAGCTTCGCTGCGGCGACCTCGGCCGCAGCAGCCTCCCGAGCCATACTGGCAGCGGTCGCCCAGGCGGTAGCCTGCGCGGCAAGGTGTTCCGGGATCCTGCCCGTCTGGGCGGCGATGTCGGCCCTCAGCTTGCGTTCGTATTCGGCGATGCTCTGATCGGCGGCGCCGTCCGGCACAGGCAGCGTCCCGCCCCCACCACCGCCGAAGGCCACCGCCCAGTTCTGCTTCTGCCAGGCCTGAAGTATGGCATCGGCCCGCGGTTTCTTCCCGGCCGGGAGGGCATACAGGTTGTCCGGAGGGTTGAAATCGCCGGCCGCGATGGCCTCCTGCAGCGCTTTGAAGGCACGCCCGGGATCTCCATTGCCGCCCCAGTCGAACGGCTTGATGAGCGGCTTGAAATACTGAATGTAGTAGTTCAGCGGATCCCCACCCCGGTCCGGCGCCTGCTCTCCCTGCGCGGGAGGCGGAGGGGACGGCTTCTCCACCTTCTGGGCCAGACGCTTCTTGATGGCCCGGATGCCCTCGGCGGCCGCCTTGTAGGAAGCCTTGAGTCCATCGAAAAGCTGCTTGCGGTACTCTGCGGTCGGGCCCGTCGCAGGCAGCCAGGCCACCACGTCCCGGACATAGTCACGGGACATCCGGAGGTGGACCTGCAGAGTCTCGTAGTCGTCCTCCTTCGCCGCCTTCTCGATGGCCGGCATACAGGTCTTGAGGTAGGCTTCCACAACACCGGCCATATCCAGGGCCTTCTGGATCTTGGCGAAATACTGATCCAAGGTCATCCCGCCGGCCTCGATCTTGGCCTTCATCTGCGCGAAAGCCTGACGGGCGATGACCTGCTGCTCCTGCACCTTGGCCGCGCGGTTGATCCAGCCGATCAGCCCGGCCACATACTGCTTCATCTCGGCCTGCTGGGCCATCAGCCTCTGCTGCTGGATCTTCTCCAGCCGCTCCGCAGCGGTGCTCTCACGGACCGGCGCGTTCGGATCGGCCGCAGCAGCGGCAAAACCGTCAGCGGGCGTCCCTCCTCCCGCGGCGGCAGAGATAATGGGATCGGCGATATAAACATCCACCTTGTCCCAGAAGCCCGGCCCAGGGAACTCCTTCTGAAGCTCCTGCTCCACGTAGACTTTGAAAAGCTGCCGGAAAGCGGGATCCGAGATAATGCGCTTCCAGACCTTCTCCACATTCTCGGGGGTCACCGGGAACGGGTCTCCTTCGCCAAGAGTCCGTCCCCGGCTGCGGGTCATGTTCTCGATGGCGCCGTAAAGGCTCTCCAACTCGCGGCCCATGGTGGCCTCTTTTAGGGCCTTTCCGGACTCGCGCCAGATGGTGAAGGATGTCAGGGCCGTGGCGACGATGGGACCCGTGATGCCGTAGGCCTGCAGGAGGGCCTTTCCGCTTTCCGAGCCCGCAAGCTCACTGAGGAAAAACAACCCGGTGGAGACGCTGCC
>JBBFLP010000310.1:0-3363 GCA_037478975.1 Armatimonadota bacterium | reverse complement strand
TGCACCGCACGGCGGCAGACCTCGCGGCCAGAGGCTACCGCCGCGAGGACCTGGTCACGGAGGTGGGGGAATTCAGCGTGCGCGGTGGCCTCCTGGACGTGTGGCCTCCGGTGTCAGCCTCTCCCGTCCGCATAGAACTGTTCGGCGATGAGGTGGAAAGCATCCGCTCTTTCGAGGTGGAGAGCCAGCGCTCCACCTCCCATCTGAAAAGCGTTCTGCTGCCGCCGGCGCGCGAGGTCATCCCCGGAGAGGCGGGGGAGCGAGCCGCGGACGTGCTGCAGGCGCATCTGGATGAGCAGGTGGAGGCGCTTCGCGCCCAGGGCAGATCTGCCGATGCCGACGCGCTGGAGCTGCGGGTCAGCGAGCATCTGAGCGCCATCCGTCAGAGCACGGCGTTCAACGGGATGGAGTATTACCTGCCGTTCCTGGTTTCCGGCGAACAGTGCCTGCTGGACTGGCTCCCGGCGGACGCACTGATCATCTGGGACGAGCCGGCCCTTTGCCGGTCGGGATGGGAGCGCCTTCAGGAGGAGCTGGCCGAGGTGCACGCGGCCAGGGTCATGCGCGGACAGGCGCTGGCGCTGGATCGGGAGCATCACGTCCCGTTCGAGCGCGCCCGCGAGCGTATTCTGGAGCGCCGTTGCGTGGCCGTCAGCAGCCTGCCGCACCAGAGCTCCTGGCAGCAGACGCCGCACCGCCTGAGCTTCCCGTCCGCGGCGATGGACTCGTTCGGATCGCAGGCGGGAGTGTTCGCGGAGAACGTGAAGACCTGGATCGGGCACGGATGCTCCGTCGTGGTGGTGACCCCCAACGTGCTGCGGGTCGGGCAGATGCTCCGTGAGCTGGGCGTGCGGCCGGTGCGGGGTGAGTTGCGCACGGAGTTCGAGCCGGGGGCATACGTGCTGGAAGGCGATCTGCCCCACGGTTTCCAGTTGCCGGAGCAGAAGGTGCTGGTGGTGGCGGAGGCCGACATCTTCGGAGCTCGCTCGCCGCGAAGGCCCCGTTTTACCCGCCGCGACACGCGCCCCATCCACTCCATCGTGGACATCAAGGAAGGGGATTACATCGTCCACGTGCACCATGGCATCGGAGTGTACCGTGGCCTGCGGCAGATGGAGACGGCCTCGGGCGTCCGCGACTTCCTGCTGCTGGAGTATGCCGGAGGAGACAAACTCTACGTTCCCGCCGATCAGATGGACCGCATCCAGAGATACTCGGGAGCGGACTCCGGACCGCCCACCATCCATCGCCTGGGCGGGAGCGACTGGGCACGCACCAAGAAGAAAGTGAAAGCCTCCGTCCGCGAGATGGCGAAGGAGCTGCTCCAGATCTACGCCGCCCGCGAGGCGCTGGGAGGGACGGCCTATCCGCCGGATTCTCCGTGGCAGGCGGAGATGGAGCAGGCATTCCCCTATACGGAGACTCCGGATCAGCTTCGCGCCATCGAGGAGGTGAAACGGGACCTGGAGCAGCCGAAGCCGATGGACCGGCTGGTGTGCGGCGACGTGGGCTTCGGGAAGACCGAAGTGGCCATCCGCGCAGCGTTCAAGGTGGTGCTGGAGGGTAAGCAGGTCTGCGTGCTGTGCCCCACCACCGTGCTCGCGCAGCAGCACTACAACGTCTTTTCGGAGCGGCTGGCGGCGTTCCCCGTGAAGGTGGAGATGCTGTCGCGGTTCCGTTCGCCCCGCGAGCAGCGCGCCATTCTGGACGATCTGCGCGCGGGCAACGTGGACATCATCATCGGAACGCACAGGCTTCTGTCGAAGGACGTGCAGTTCCGCGACCTTGGGCTGGTGGTGGTGGACGAGGAGCAGCGCTTCGGCGTGGCGCACAAGGAGCGTTTGAAGCAGTTGCGGGTCAGCGTGGACGTGCTGACTCTGACGGCGACCCCCATCCCCCGCACGCTGCATATGTCCCTGGCGGGCATCCGGGATATGAGCGTCATCAACCAGGCGCCGGAGGGCCGCATGCCGGTGCGGACCTACGTGCGCGAGGCGGACGACGCGCTCATCCGGGAGGCCATAGTGCGGGAGCTGGACCGCAACGGTCAGGTCTACTTTGTGCACAACCGGGTTGAGTCCATAGACGATGTGGCCCGGCGTGTCAGCCAGCTGGTCCCGTATGCGCGGATAGCCGTCGCCCACGGCCAGATGGACGAGCACGACCTGGAATCCGTGATGATGGCATTCTACGAGCACCGCTACGATGTGCTGGTCTGCACCACCATCATCGAAAGCGGGCTGGACGTCCCGAACGTGAACACCATCATCATCAACAACGCGGACAAACTGGGACTCAGCCAGCTCTACCAGCTGCGCGGACGGGTGGGGCGCAGCAACCGCCAGGCTTACGCTTACCTGCTTTACCGCTCGGAGGAGATTCTGAGCGAGGAGGCGCAGAAGCGGCTTGCGGCCATGCGCGAGTTCGCGGATCTGGGTTCCGGGTTCAAAGTTGCGCTCAGGGATCTGGAGATCCGCGGGGCGGGCAACCTGCTGGGGGCGGAGCAGCACGGCCAGATGATCTCGGTGGGGTTCGATATGTACTGCCACCTGCTGGCGCAGGCGGTCAGGGAGATCCAGGGCAAGGGCGCGATGGACGAAGACGAAGAAGAGCAGACACTTCCGCCGGTGGAGCTGCCGGTGGAAGCCTACATTCCGGAGAGCTACATCCCCACCGAAGCGATGCGCATCGCCATCTACCGCAAGCTGGCCGCGCAGCGTTCGGAGGAGGAGGTTTCAAGGTTGGAGGAGGAGCTGGACGACCGGTTCGGACCGCCTCCCGCGCCCGTTCTGAACGCGCTCACCATCCTCAGGCTGCGCCTGCGGGCCAGAGATCTGGGCATCCGCTCGGTCACGGAGGAGGACGGGCGCATTGCGCTCACTCTGGAGCCAGGCGCAGCCATTCCGCCGGACGCGCTGAAGACCCTGAAGAAAGCGTTCCCGCAGCACTGGTGGGAGGCGACACGCGTGCGGCTGGCCATGGATGGAACCCCTCCTCTGGAACTGGTAAGCGAGACGTTGCGGCTGCTTGCCAGGTCCATCTCGCGGTCAAGCCGCAGGGAAAAAGCTGCTGCGGCACGGTAGCGCCAGCGAGCAGGAGCGTCTCACGAGCTCTCTGTGTGTTCCTGATCTCGCTCTTCCTCCTGCGGGTTGGATGTCAGGGCATCCAGCCGGGAAAGAATGGTGAGCAGCAGCTGATTGTTCTGCTCCAGGCGCTCCAGCGCGATGGCGAGTTCCTTCTCGGCTTTCTGATTGATCTCGAAGTCCAGCTCCGCCCGCACTTCGCTGTGCCTTCCCTGCACGTTCTGCCCCACCATGATCAGCGGCATCAGCAGGATCTGGATGACGTTCGAGATCAACAGAT
>JBBFLP010000309.1:0-3366 GCA_037478975.1 Armatimonadota bacterium | reverse complement strand
CGTTCTCCACCGCCCAGCCGTAGAATAGCCACTTCCGGAGGGTATAGGAACGTCCACAATTCTGGTAGGTGGGTACGCCGTTCCAGTTCAATACGGATTCGGGCAGGTTCTTCCACTCCAGGTCAAAATCCCGCATCCACTGGTCGTGGTAGGAGATCTTCTGGGGGCAGGACGCCACCGTCACCAGCGAGACACCACGACCGTGCGACTCTTTCAGGTGCTCCAGAAACTGCTTCGAGTCCACGTTGTAGGGGTTGTTGAGGCCGAGCATGATTGTGGTCATTGGCTCCGGCCACACCAGTTCAATGTCCACCCATTCGGGCTTCTGGTTCGAGAACCGCCAGGGTTGCCAGTGCTTGCTGGTGCCCACCATGCCGTGCCAGTCCGGGGGCAGGGGTTTGATGGGCGTGGCCTGAATGCCGAAGACGAATCGCCGCCCGTCAAGCGCCACCGGCCGTTCGATCAGGTTGATGGCATAGGTGTGCCTGTCTTTGCCCGGAATGATTGTGGCAAAGTTGTCCTCTGAGCGAGGAACCCAATGCTGGAGGGTGGCAAAGGTGAAACCGAGTCCCCGGTCTTCGTTGCCCAGCCAGTGATAGAAATTCACAATGGATTCGTTCGGCAGGGGTTGCCAGGCAATGCGAACGGGTTTGTCAGGAATCGCGCCGGTGAGCTTCCTAGTGAAGGTCTGGTAAAGATGGGTCTGTGACGCGTCCATTTTGGTGAGGACGCGCAAGGAGTCAACCTTCCGCCCCTTAATCTGGTCCGTGACGGTCAACTGCACCCAGATGAACCCGTCGAATTCCGCAAACATATCTGCGCGGACATTGATACCCCGGGCCTTGCCTTCCGCAACGAACGTGACCCGTTTGCGGTTTTGCCCAGTGACGCGGAACGAGTCCATCGGAATGGCAAACTCCTGACCGCCGGCCGACACCACCAGCTTCATGGGTTCAGCCAGCAGGTGCACACCAAGACTCTTGATTTTCGAAGGCAGGATGCTGACGGGTTCCCAGGTGACTGTCCGTCCCCATACATCTAGAGTCCGCCCGTTCATCCTGACTGGGCGCCAGGGCAAAGGTATGCGGTCGGTCTTTCCGTAGTCATCGTAAATGGTGCTGGTCAGCCAGACAGGATCTTCCGGAATATGGAAGGAGGTTTCTGCGGAAGCCAACTCATCGCCCTCAACCGTAGTTGCCGTAACCTTGCATTGGTACTCGCCAGGGAGGAGACGGTTCCAGTCTAGTCGCAACTCGTGTTGCCCCGGGGGGGCCGCCGTCTGCCGCGTCAGCACGGTCTGGCCGTCGTGATCCTGCACTGCAACCCGTAAGGTTACTGACCGGTCCTTCAGGCGGCTGGTCAGGCCCGTGGTGTCTGCCGTGAGAATCGTATAGCGGCGTGAGGGGACACTGCCGGTTCGTACAACCAAGGGTGGCAAGACCTGCACTTTGCCTCGCCGCAGAACAAGATCCCGCTGGGCTTTGCCGTCTTCGCCCGCCAGTGCCATCCGGACGGCCAAGCGGTCAATGGTGGTGTCCTTGGCTTCGTTGGGGAAGCTGAACGGCCGGGTTGACGATGGCGGGACTTCCAGCGTGGTAGTGAAGGATTTGATTGCGCCAATGATGGTGCGGTAGGCATCCTCAGTGGTCCGGCTGCCCTCCTTGCGCATATCCAGGTCCAGGTTGACACGGATGGGAGAGCTTCCCGGATTGAAAATCCGGCCGGCAGGAGCTGGTTCCCCGAACTGAAACGCCCCCAAGGTGGTCAACTGGACATATGGTTCCGCTGGCCCAAGAAAAATCAGTGCGGCGTGATCGGGAATGTGGGAGAACAACTTGTCCTTGCGTTCACCCAGCGCTGCCCACGGCCCGGCGCGATTTACGGCAGCATTGATGCTCCAGCGATCGCCAGCCGATGGCTTCGAGGTTTCCAGAGTAGTGAAAGGGATGGCAAACTCAGCAAACCAGTATTTCCCGGCTGGAAGACCCCACTCCTCCGGGAGAGCGGATCCTTCTGCCTCCCCTGCCGCGGCTTTGAACTCTCCATTCCAGTGCAGAGTGTCATTCTTGAGGTCCGCCGTGACACCCGCGGGATTCGTAATGAACTGAAAGACGTTTTTCAGGTCCGGGCTGAGGAACAGTTCAATACTGTCGTCGCTCACCAGCGCGGCGACATCGCGCTCTGTGACGCGCGCAGAAAGAGACCGCGAGGCGTCCTGTGGGGTGACGACCAGTACATATATGTGACTCTGCCCATAGGCAATGAATATCACCGGGCTATCCGGCAGCAGCAAGACCTCCGTGGCGCTGTGGAATCCTGCAGCGGCTGCTGCGCAATCCCACTCGCCGGGGCCGATAACGCCATCAACCACAGGGGGCGTGGCGGTCCAGGACGCAGTCACGGTCCGCTCCCTTTCGTGGAGCTCCTTCAGGGGGTCGAACTCGGATGCGCACCCCATTGACGTTCCTCCCGCCGTCATTACCAGCGCGAGAATCATACCGATGCAGCACTGTATCATCGTCTTGCCCATCCGCCTGCACTCCTCTCCGGGCAGAGTCTGTGAAATAAGGTGCATAATGTGCATTATTCAGTCGTCTTTTAGCCCCGCGAGGCCCGTCGGGGATCCTTTAACTAGGACGTAGGACGAATGATCACTTTGATGTCGCGCCTCTCCCGCAGAGAGTGAAGCGCATCAGGGATGTCTTCGAGTCGGCCGGTCCTGGTTATCAGCTTGAACACCGGCAGCTTTCCTGTCCGTACCCACTCCAGGACCTGTGGCGCGGCCCGGCGGGCCTCTTCGAGATGCGCGTTGGCCAGCGTGATTCCCCGCTCGTCCAGAATGGATCTTTTCGACTCCCAGTCAACCCCGACTCCGAACGGGATGATGACGCCTCCGGGCGTGAGGACTTGCAGAATGTCGTCCACAAGGTCCCGGCCGGTTGTGTCAATCACAACATCCACCGTCTGGCTTCTGTCCCGCAGAATGCGGAAAGGCTCTTTCCCTCCCTCGAACACCTCGACCGCGCCCATCTCACGGGCCAGTTTGCGGCGCGCCTCGTGCCGGTCGCTCGCGAGGACCTGCGGGATACCCAGCAGGCCACACTCGCGCACATAAAGCTGACCTGACGGTCCCAGCCCAAGAACCAGCGCCGACTGGGCGGAACGCATTCGCCCGATGACCTCTTCCGGCATCAGGTAGCGCGTCGTCCCGACAGACAATTCCAGCAGAGCAGCCTCCTCGGCAGGCATGTCGGGCGGTACCCGGATCGCGGCCATATAGCTAGGGTAGAACTGGCAAAATTCTGCAAATCCTCCGCAGGGCGGGCACCAGCCGGCGATCCGGTCGCCCGGCTGCCAGCCGTGCAC
>JBBFLP010000308.1:0-3392 GCA_037478975.1 Armatimonadota bacterium | reverse complement strand
GAGCGACTCATCTATTGCGGATGACCCCGAGACGATGACACCGTCCACGGGAATGCGCTCCCCCGGACGGACCAGAAGAATATCACCGGGGAAGACACGTTCCACGGGAATGCGGACTTCTCCGCCATCCCGGATGAGGCAAGCCGTCTGGGGCTGAAGGTCCATCAGGGCCCGCACGGCCTGGGAGGCTCTTCCCCGAGCCCGTGCCTCCAGCGCCCGCCCCAGCAAGATCACCGTAGTGATGACAGCAGCGGTCTCGAAGTACGTGTGGACAGCATGCCCGGCAGGCGAAAGCAGGAGCACGCCGGCGCTGTAAAGGAAGGCCGTCAGTGTGCCCACCGAGATGAGCGTATTCATGTCGGCGCTTCGTCTGCGAACCGACGCTATGGCGCCCCGGTGGAACTCCCATCCGGCCCAGAACACGACAGGAGCGCTGAGCACCAGGGACAACCACCGCCCCGGAGCCCAGCCCATAAAGAACATCTCCAGGACGAAGACAGGAAGGGTCAGGAGAACGGCGCCGATCAGCCGGATGCGGAAGGCGGCATCTGCGCGATCGTCCTGCTCCGGAGGGCTGTCAGCAGTGACCAGCGACGCCTCATAGCCCGCATCGCGGACAGCAGCGGCCAGGTCTTCCGGGGAGGCTGCGGAGGGATCGTAAGCGACAGATGCCGAGCGTGTTGTCAGATCAACGGCCGCTCGAACGACTCCCGGCACGCCGGAGAGCGCCTTCTCCACCCGTCCGACGCAGGAAGCGCAATGCATCCCTGATATGTTCAGAGTCGCAGTGGCCGTTTCTGCCGCGACTGGAGCTTGCCGGCACGCCTGCCGCCGGACCGGAGCCATCTCCAGCAACTCCAGCGGCCGGCTGTTCAAGGGGCGGTTGGAGGGACCGGACGGAGACTGCGACGCATCGAACTGCCGCTTGCACGAATCCGAGCAGAAATAGAAGACCTGAGCGCCTACCCGTGAAGAGGCTGCCGCCGATTCCGGGTCCACCTCCATACCGCAGACAGGATCGAGAGCCATAACCTCAGCAACTCCCTGCCGGCCGCGGTCGGACCCGTTGCCGCAGGCTCAACCGCGGGTGAAAAACATCCTCAGCGCCACGATGAACAGGACGATCGCAAACGCCCTGCGAAGCACGTCGTCTGGCAGAACCACCGCCCTGCTGGCGCCGAAATAGCTACCGATAAGGATACCCGCCGCCAGCACCAGAGCGCCCGGGATGAAGACACTGCCGTCCTTCCAGTAAGTGTACGCCCCGATCAGTCCCACCGGCAGAGCGAAAACGGCGAGCGAAGTGCCCTGCGCCTGATGCTGACTCAAGCCAAAGATGAAAACGAGCGCGGGCACGATAATGACTCCCCCTCCGATCCCGAAGAACCCGGAAAGCACGCCGGCCGCAAGTCCGACGATCGCATACAAGACCAGGCTCTGCCAGAGTTCCAAGACGGTGTCTTCTCCCCTCTTCCTTACTCCGCCTCCCTGCCGGGCCGCTCCTCATCCTCAAGACCGGCCATCTCCTCGAAGACCCGGTAGACCGCAGAATAGTCGTCCCTGCCGTAGCCCGCGGCGCTTGCCGCCTCGAACAGCTGACCCTGCAGCGCCAGCAGAGGGACATTCATTCCAGCCTCTGCGGCCGACTGGCGGGCCAGCGTGATGTCCTTGATCAGGTTGTCCACAAAGAAGTTCGCGCTCCAGTCCCGCTCCAGGATCTGGCGCGACTTGCTGGCGTACATCGGAGCCGCCAGCGCGGAGCTCTGAATGACATCCAGGAACACCCGCGGATCCAGCCCGTGCTTGCGGGCGAATACCAGGGACTGGCTGAGCGTGGTGACCATCCCGGCGATCATCATGTTGCACGCCAGCTTGAGCGCCGCAGCGCTTCCCGGCTCCCGCAACTCCCAGATCCGTTTTCCGAGCGCCTCAAGGGCTGGCCGGGCCGCTTCTACCGTAGCTGCCGGTCCTTCCGCAAAGATCAGCAACTCGCCAGCGGCCACCTGTTTCTTGCTCCCAAGAACCGGAGCGTGCACGAAGCGCTTCCCAGCATCTCCGCATGCCGCACGGACCTCGCGGGAGCACGCTGGAGAGACGGTGCTGGTGTCGCAGTGGACCGCAGCGCCCCCTATTCCTTCCAGAATACCCGCCGGACCAAGGCTGATCTCCCGGAGGGCTGCATCGTCCAGAACGCTGGAGATCACTATGTCCGCCCCTGCCGCAGCCCCAGCAGGGCTCTCCGCGACCGGGACCCCCTCCGCTCGAAACGGCTCCGCCTTCTCCGGCGAGCGATTCCAGACAACCACGTTGAAACCGCACGCCCGGAGCCGCCGAGCAATCGGTGTCCCCATCGTTCCCAGTCCGATGACGGCAATGGTCATATCATGCTACCTTTCCTCATATTAGGGCAAAAATCTTCAGAGCCGCAAGCGTCGCACTCCGCCTGCCGAAAAGGGCCTTCCCGTTCGCCGGGAAGGCCCTCCATCTTTCAAGGGACTCTGCGGGAGACGGCTCTACCAGCGCGTTCGGACGCGATACGTGACCTTCGTCTCCCCTTTCGCCGGCACATCCACCACGAAGTTCAGGGTGCGGGCATCAGGATTGGTCCATTTATGCGAGCTCTCCAGCACCTCCCAATCGCCGGACACGTGCTCCACTACGGTCACCTGAACCGCCTTCTCCTGATGATTGCGCAGGGAGACCTCGAACGTCTCCTCCACCACCCGGTCCGAGATGCGCGAGAACTTCACCCGCTTGCGCTCGCCCACGATGTCGAACGCGTCGCCGACATAAAGACGGATGGTCTCGTCTACAGGCGTATGATCTATGGAATCCTCTCCGACGAACTGTTGATTCCCGCGGCTGTCTTTCTTGTAGACCCGCACGACTCCCTTCGGCAACGGCAGACCAAGCCCGGCCTCCTTCGAGTTCTTGATCTCGATCGTCACGTTCACCTTGCGGTAATCGCTGGTGTCGTACTGGTCTCCAGGCCGCCAGCCGGGCGAACGCCACCACCACTGATTGCGGGCTCCGTCGTAGTAATACTTCTTGACCACCTTCACGCCCGCGGACTCCAGCAGCGAGACCTGTTTGGTCTCCCGGTCCAGGACGTCGGTGGGACGCTGCAGCGTATACAGGTGATAGTCGAAGAACTGCTCCTCCTGGAACTGAGGAGCAGCCCCCGCCATCCGCACCATATCCATCGCCTCCGGGATGCCCCTGCCCTTCTCCGCGGCCACCCGTCTGACGTCGCCGGCCACCAGTTGCAAGGTGGCGTTGCGGTAAGAGGCTCCCGAGTTGTTGGTCAGCGTCACCCATCCCTGGAGATCCAGGGAGCTGTCATCCGCCGACACCGCGGCAACATAGTCGGCCGACCAGTTGAGCCCGCGAGT
>JBBFLP010000307.1:0-3410 GCA_037478975.1 Armatimonadota bacterium | reverse complement strand
GGGATGTCGGTGTATCTGGCGTATGCTCTGGCTGTGCCTGTGTTTCCGCTTCTCACACGAGAGACCACCCCGGACAGCTACATCCAGCGTTATGTCAACAGCCACTGGGTGGTGGACTATCTGCCGTCGGACGCCCGCGTGCTTCTATATGGCGAGACGCGGGGCTACTATCTGAAGCAAGAGTACCTATGGGCCGATATCGGGCTGAGCACCGTCATCCCTTACAGCTCATTCCGAAGTCCGGATGAGATGTTGCGCTGGATGAGGGATCACGGATGGACCGTGGCCCTCATCAACCGCCGGTTTGCCGCTAAGGACTCTCCGGCCGTCCGCCTCTGGGACCGCGCCATCGAGCAGGGTCTGGTGCGGCCGCTGGGAGGCGCGGATTTCAGCAGCAGGATGGCTGCCGGGGTGGAACTGTGGGAGATCCCCTGAGCGAGCGGCCCCGGGTGTCCATCATCGTGCCGGCCTTCAATGAGGAGGCCACCATCCGCGAGGCGCTGGAGCGCGTTCTGGCCGTGCCTGTCTCCAAGGAGGTGCTGGTGGTGGATGATGCCTCTACCGACCGCACCGCAGAGATCGCGGAGTCGTTCGGCCCTCCCGTCCGGGTGCTGCGGCAAACGGTCAATCAGGGGAAGGGATCTGCTATCCGGCTCGCCCTGGAGGAGGCGCAGGGAGAGATTGTGGCCATTCAGGATGCTGATCTGGAATACTTTCCCGAAGACCTTCCCTCACTTCTGGAGCCGTTCCGGGATCCGTCCGTGCAGGTGGTCTACGGCACGCGTTTCCGCCCCGGCCGGCCCCGGATGCGGCTGGCAAACTATATCGCCAACCGCATCCTTGCGGCGGCAACCAATCTCCTCTTCGGAGCGTCCATCACGGATGAAGCCACCTGCTACAAGCTGTTCCGCCGCGAGTTGCTCCAGTCCTTCGGCCTGAAGTGCCGCCGCTTCGAGTTCTGTCCAGAGGTTACGGCCAGGACACTGCGCCGGGGCATCAGGATCGTGGAGGTTCCCATCCGCTACCAGCCTCGAACTGCCGAAGAGGGGAAGAAGATCACCTGGAAGGACGGCTTCCAGGCCCTGTGGACTCTCCTGCGCTACCGGTTCAGGGAGTAGCCACGGGGCTCTTAGCGCAGGTCGGGAGACTCTGCCGGACGCCGGGCGTCGGATCTCTCCCACTCGCGCACCACCTGTCCCACCCGGAACATGATGGAGCGTTCGATCTTCTCCACCATCTCTCCCGCCTTAAGCGAATGCATCCCGTGGAGCTCAAGCACCTGCTCGATCTCCCGGTTGCCCTCGTCGAATATCCGGACGATCTCCAGAATGGCTTCCTGAGCCGTCACTCCTGTGTCTCCAGCACTATCCCGTCGTAGGCCACCAGGAACCCGTCCTCCCGCACCTTTTCCTGGAATTCGTCGTGCAGCATGCCCATGTTGTGCGAAAAATGCGTCAACACGAAGCGGCAGCCAGGATTGAGGCTGCCCATCCGGTCCAGTTGTTCCCGCATCCGCCGGACGGTATTCACCGTCAGATGGGTCTCCATATCCGGCAGGAACCCGCCGGTGCACTCCGAGATGACCAGGTCGAACTTCACACCGGCCAGGAACTCCCACGTGGGCTCGCGGTATGGCCCCGTGTCCGAGGCATACAAGACGGCTCTATCAAGATCCCCGAATATCCAGTTTAGACACAGCTCCTCGGCACGGTGATAGGCCACGATGGGCGTCGCGGAAACATCACCAAGCTCCACCGTGCGAAATGGAACCACCTCGTGCACGGAGATCCCAAGGCGTTCCGTGTCCGGGTAGGCTTCCCGGATCAGTTCCGCCACGTCCCGGCTGCACCAGACATCCACGATCGGTCTCGTGCGTTTGTGGGCGAAGGGATCCCTCAGATATTCCAGCTCTCCCGGCGAAAAATGGTCATTGTGGCTGTGGGTGAAAAGGATGTGCTCGATGCGCGAGAAATCCAGGCCGTGCGTCACCAGGTGATGATAGGTATCGGCGTTCAGGTCAACTTTGATGATGTCATTGACCATCAGAGAAGCTCGGCTGCGCAGATCCTTTCCTCCGCTGGCGCGGGCGCGGCGGCAGGTGTCACACGCGCAGAACAGGGCGGGCCAGCCTTCAGCGGCGGCGGTGCCCAGAATCTGGAACTTCAAGGCAGCGGTCTCCCTTCCTTGGGTTGCGTCAGGTTCAGCGCCTATTATACGTCCGCCTGTCAAGGCGGGACGGTTCCGTCCGCGCGGCGCAAGCCCGATTGAGTGGCAACATTCCTGCAAATGATAAGCATTTATACCAGTTTTGCGTCCTTCCCCTTGACTGCCCGGCCAAACCTGCTATGCTAAGAGGGTGAGAGGCCGGGGTGGGAAGCCGCTCCGGCGCCGCTTCCCCTTGAACCATCCCCGTCAGGGCTTATCGTGCGCGGCCACGCTTGCAGCCGCGTGTCCACAGCCTGTCCGTTCATACACTTCTGGGTCGAAGACAAACTACGGAGGAGATGGGAATGAGCGCTCGACGCTTCTTCATCCTCGCCGCGGCGCTGTTTGCCGTCCTCGCGACGGCTCCCGCGTTCGCGGACGATCTTAATCCGCCCTGGTGGCGGGGCCTGGAGGGCACCACCTTCCAGGAATGGACTTTCGATCAGCCAGGCAATGCACCGGCCAACGTCAACAATCCGTACGGCACTCCCTCGCTGCTCACGCAGGGGCAGTGGGTGTCTCCCGGACAGTTGATCTCGCCGGACCTGAGTTTCGTTATCCCGAACCGCCGGATTCTGGATCCGTACAAGTTCATCCGCATCCAGGCCAGCTACAGCACTCCAGCCGGGGTGACCCCGGAATTGCAGCTGCACATCGAGTCCGATCCGCAGGCGGGATGGCAGGTGGTTGGCAGTGGCATCGTGCCTGGCCAGGATCCCACACATCTCACCTGGTATTCGTGGTGGGATATCGTGATGAAGCCGAATCCATACATCGAGTGGATCCGCCTGGGTGCGCTTCCCGGCGCTACCTGGCCGATCTACTGGGACCAGGTGGTAATAGATACCTGGTGCCAGCCGATCCCTGAGCCGATGTCCATGACGCTGGCAGGCCTGGGCCTTGCCGGAGTCATCGGAGGGCGGCGGCTGCGGAAACGCTGACCGCAGTTACTCCCGGTGACGGGAAAGAACAGGCGGGGGTGCGAGTCACCCCCGCCCCCCTGTCGTGAATCGTGTTGCGCCCGCTTACCGGATTCCGGCGTCCCTGCGGGTGACTTTCCTGTCCTGGAGCGAGCGCCGCAGGGCGCTCTCATATCCGGCCGGCGCGTTTCTGGCAGCCTGTTCCAGCGCCCGGTCCGCAGCCTTGCCAGGGATGCGCTGGAGGGCCATCCTGGCATCTTCCCTCAAGTCTTTCTGGCCGATCAG
>JBBFLP010000306.1:0-3435 GCA_037478975.1 Armatimonadota bacterium | reverse complement strand
CCAGGCTCGATTCCTTCCCGCAGCGCGCCGGGCACGCCCTGCGGGTATAATCCGTTATTGATTCTGATAGGCGATTGCTAGGACGCGCTGCCTTATGCTGCGTCCGATGTCCGGATACCTCGCAGAGGAGGATTCTTTCAATGAGCACACAGGTGGTCACCATATCCGCCGAAGCCACACCTAACCCGAACACTGTCAAACTCAACGTCGGAAGGGTGCTGCTGGAGCGCGGAGTCCTGAACTACACCAGCCGGGAGCGGGCCGAAGAGTCGCTTCTCGCGTCGAAGCTGTTCGAGAACGACGCCATTGCGGGCGTGATGATCGGCAGGGATTTCATTTCGCTGACCAAGAAGCCTGACGCGCAGTGGGCCGACGTCGCCCCGGAAGTGGACACAATCCGCAAGCTGCTGGAATCTGGCGAAACGCTTTTCCCCGAGAAGACGGCGGAGCCGGATGAGGCCACCAGCGAGATCGAGCGACGGATCCGCGAGGTGCTGGATCGCGACATCCGCCCGGCCGTGGCGATGGATGGCGGTGACATCGAGTTTTACAGCTTCGATGATGGAGTGGTCACTTTGCACCTGCAGGGAGCCTGCGGCTCCTGCCCCAGCTCGGCGCTGACCCTGAAAATGGGGGTGGAGAACCGTCTCAGGCAGCTGATCCCCGAGGTGAAGGAGGTCGTGCAGATCTAAAGAGAGCTGTTACGGATGTCTTGACCGCGGGTTCTGCTCCTGTTATTCTGGAGGTGGGATGATAGGCTGTCTCGCACGAGACAGCCTTCCGGCTTATCGCTGGAAAGGAGAGGACCATGCGAAGGCTTGCACTTGTGGCCGGTCTCGCCGTGTTGTTCGGCTTTTGCGCCGATTGCCGGGCGGAGACCGTGCTGGTGACACCGTCCAACATGCAGGGTTGGGTGGCGGCCTCGGCCGATGGCAAAGTCACCGGCGATTCGAGGAACTACCCGGCTAAGGGAGAGTTCCAGGAGTCGTCGCCGCCAGGCAACCCGCTGGGTCCCGGGGCTTACAATATGCAGCCCGGTGGCGGGCTGGACATTCCCGGGCAGGTCTGGCTGGGGACGGATGCCTACAACGGGGTGTATCTCCGGGACATCACCAGGCTGACCTACTGGCATTACACCAAACTGACGGGCAACAATCCGCCAAACGAGCGCGTCTCACAGCCCCCGAACCTGCAGCTTATGGTGACCCGCGACGGCATCAATTACCGTTACTTTATCCACATGCCGTGGGGGACTCCGACGTGGGAGAACGGCGAGCTGCGGAACGATGGCATCGGCCCGCTCACTGACTACGGCGTCTGGAAGATGGTGGACTGCATCAATGAAGGCGTCTGGTGGGATCCCTACGGCGGGGACTGGGGAGGCACATGGAGTGAACTGCTCCAGCGCTACCCGCAAGCCCGGCTCCAGACCCCTGTCTCCGTCGGAAACACCTGGGGATTGGCCCAGACGCTCACCGGCTGCAGTCTGAACTTCGAATGGGGCGGCCGCAAGGTGACGGACCGGGTGACCGGCCCCTGGTGGAAAGAGGGCTACTGGGGAGACGCGTTCATTGACGCTTTCACCATCGGGGTGAACGGTGTGGAGACCACCTATGATTTCGATGTGGCTCCCAGGCCGGAGGTCATCCTGAACAACCGGGCCACCCGCGACCCGATCATCTCAGACGCGAAGAACCGCTTTGTGTTCACGGTCTTCGGGAAGGTGGACTTCAATCAGTACTTTACCGCGGACACGTTTACCGTCGACGACGGCTCCGGCAGGCCTGTGCTGGTGCGGGCGTTCAACCACGGAGTGAACCCGTTCGAATACGTAAAGGCCACCGGGACCCTGGACAACACGAAGGAGCCGGTGGAACTGACCACTACCGCAGACCGGGTGACGGTGCTGTCCGGCTTCGCTTTCTAGCATTCCGCTTTCTTGTCGTTGCTCCGGCCCGGCGCATTTCGCCGGGCCGGAGGCTTTTGGGAGTCATCGGCTCGACACCGGCGGGCAGAGGAGGGTTGGGGAAGGAATCCCGGAGGGGTATCATAGAACCAGCGCTGTACTGCTGGCCGGTCCGACCGGCCGGGACCATCCGAGGAGTTGCCCATGCGATACGCGAGAGACATCCTTGCCAAGAAGGGCCACCAGGTGGCTTCCGCCTACACCGACCAGACTGTGCTGGATGCCGCGAAGCTGATGAACGACCGGCGTATCGGGTGTCTGGTGGTGACGCGCGGGGAGACGGTGGTCGGCATCTTCAGTGAACGCGACATCCTGACCCGCGTGGTGGCCGAGCAGCGCGATCCGGCGACCACCAAAGTCGGCGAGGTGATGACCACGCCATGCGTGGTGGTGACACCGGATACCGAGCTGGAGCAGTGCCAGGCCATCATGTCCGAGAAGCGCATCCGTCACCTTCCTGTGGTGGACGAGGGACGTCTGGTGGGGATCATCAGCAGCGGCGACATCATGGCCAGCCAGAAGGTTGAACTGGAAGCCGCCGTTCAGATGCTCCACGAATACATCTACGGGGACGCGCCCGGCGTTTCCGGTTCCTGAGAGGCTGTTTCTTCCCCGGTCTGTTCTGGAGACTCGCCGGGTGGCTCCGGGGAGGGGCCTTCGGACGCCCGCCAGATTTCAAGCGGCGTTTGCAGACATGCCAGGACGGGCACCAGCTCCAGACATTCACACCGCAGGTCGAAGGCCCACTGCAACAGCTCCGTCAGGCGGTGGATGTCGGGCTCGTTAGTCCAGAGCCATCGCGCCAGGCGGCCGATGTGACGCAGGCTTTCCCCTGCTTCCTCCACAAGGAGATCGGCCTTCGCGAAGAAGAGAGGAAGATCCGGGTCCTGCGGCGAGCGGAAGGCCCCCAGCGACACAAGGGCAGCTTTCCAGTCGCTCGCAGCCGTCTGCAACGCCTGAGGATCCTGCGGCTCGGGCAAGCCCAGGTGAAGCTGGTAGGGTACTTCCTGCAATGCTGCGGCGCAGCGCCGGAGCGCCCGGTCTGCTTCGCGAAGCATCGTCGCCGCCTCCAGGCACCGCTGTTCCAGGTCGGAGCGGATCTGGTCCAGCGCGGCGGCAGTGCCGGAGGAAGCCGGTGCGGGACGTCCTGACCTCACCAGCCTGCGCGCCACCCGTTTCCACTCCTCGATGCTGTGGCGCAGAGGCTCCAGGTGCGCGCTGATGGCTTCGCCCAGATCGAGCGGCGTGCTCAAGCTTTCCAGATACACCCGCAACGCCGGAGCCGAACCGTCGCTGTTCTCCGGAACAAGCCCCCCGACGACGAACTGAAGGGCTGCGGCGGGATGGGTCTCAAAGCCGATCTGCCGCCCGCCCGGCACACGATATTCCGGCAACGGCTCTCTGGACCTGGGGCGTCGCTCTTGCACGCCCGGATTATGCACCAACACGGGCGCCTTGGCAGGCCGCGG
>JBBFLP010000305.1:0-3439 GCA_037478975.1 Armatimonadota bacterium | reverse complement strand
TTCCCATAGCCTTTATACCTCCCTTCCTATGTCTCCGAACTGACCGGTTGCGGGGAAGGAACACCCGCACTCCGGGGTCGCTTTGCCGGCCGCTCTCCTTGCCCACGGAGCAGGCATCGCGCCTGTGTCCCTCACGGCCGGTCACACTCCTTTCACGTTGTCTCTCTACTGATTCCTCCTTTCAACAATCAGGATTTTAGGGCCGGGACAGCCATCAGAGAGCTGGCCGCCCCGGCGAAACGGGCTTCACTGAACCTTGATGACTTCAGAATACTGCGGCCAGAACGCCTTGATCTCCGCGTTCTTCTGAAACTCCGCGAACTTCGCCTCCACCTTCTTTGCCGTCTCCGGGCCGGCCTTGACTAGCTTGGCGCCGATCTCGCACTCCGTCTTGACCTCTTCGAACGGCATGGTCTGGGCCGGGCGCTTGTCCAGGCAACGGATGATCCACCAGGCTCCTGCGAACTGCCGGGGGCCGATGCGATCGCCAACCTTCATCCCGAACACTGCATCTTCCAGACCCGGGATGGTGCTGGCCCGGGTGCGGCCGCGCACGGTGGGAGGAAGCACGCCGTCGTTCTCCTTGCTGTCGTCCAGGCTGTAGTTCTTCACCACCGTTGCCCAGGCGATACCGCGGTTCAGGTCCGCCAGCGCCTTCTTCGCATCCTCCTCGGTGCGCGTCACGATCACCGCCAGCTGCACCGTTTCCGGCATATAGAACCGCGCGTTCGGGTTCTTAGGGTCGGTGTTCTGGCGGTAGAACTCCCGGATCTCCGCGTCGGTGACCTTCACCCCCTTGGTCAGCACATTCGTCTGAGCCATCTGGAGTTTGAGGTTGCTCTTGAACTGCTCCTCGGTCAGCCCCTGGCGCTGCAGGTTCTCCTTGAAGTTCTTGCGCTTTGCCAGCTCCTGGAAGCGGGCCTCCACCTCCTCATCCGTGGGAAGTACGCCTTCCTTCTCAGCGAACTGCAGCTGGAGCTGCTCGGCCACCAGTGCCCGGGCTACCGGCGCGCCGGCCGCTCTCTGCAGGCGGTCGAAGAAGGTGTTCTTGTCCACAGTGGCACCGTTGACGGAGAATACCACTTCCTTTGCGTGGTACCGGGCGCGCATCCCGAAGACGCCGATCACCAGCCCGATGAACAACGCCAGAAGCGCCACCCCCCAGATCAGCAGGGGAGAGCTCTTCTTCGCGGCGGCCTGCGTCCCGGCGGCCGCCTGCCGCGGTGTCGCGGCCCGTCGGGGCGCCGCCTGCGATTCGGCAGCGCCGGGTTCGGCGGGAGACGGAGCAACCTGCTCTGTCGCGTCTGTCATCTAACGAGTCCTCCAAGCTTCTCCGACCACGCGGAGGTCACTCTGCAGACACGGGCGGCCGCATCCGCCTCCCGCCGAGAGGCCGTGCTCCGGTAACACGAGCACCCTTTCCTTCCTCTCTTCATCGCTCGCTAATAAGCCCCTTCGCCCCGCAGCACCGCGCGCACCGCCCGTTTCAGGATGTTGAAGTCCGTCTTCAGGGAGCGCCGCCGGATATACATCAGATCCAGCTCGATCCAGCGCTCGAAAGGCAGATCGGAACGACCGCACACCTCCCTGAGACAGACCAGACCAGGAGGCACAGTCAGCCTCAGCTCGTGGTGCAGCAGATACTTGTCTACCTCGTGCGGCAGATGGGGACGAGGGCCGACCAGGCTCATATCCCCCCGCAACACGTTGTAGAACTGGGGCAACTCGTCCAGCGAAGTCTTGCGCAGAAGCCGCCCGACGCGCGTCACGCGCGGGTCGTTGCGGATCTTGAAGACCGGCCCGTTCTGCTCGTTCTGCTGTGCCAGATGATGCTTGATTTCGTCCGCATTGACCACCATGCTGCGGAACTTGTAGAACGTGAACGGACGCCGGTCCTGCCCGATCCGGGTCTGGCGGTAAAAGATCGGGCCGCGGTCTTCCAGCCAGATGGCGAGCGCGATCAGCAGGAACAGCGGCGAGAGCAGGATCAACATCCCCGCCGAGACGGCGATGTCCACCGCTCGTTTGATGCGGGGATACCACGGGCTGGTGGATGCGTCCAGCGACAGCCCGCAGAGGAAGAAAAGCTCCTCCTGCTCCTTCGTCAGCCCCAGTCCACCGCCCGCCACGCCAGGCCAGGCGAACGGATAGGAGATCTCAGGTTCCCCCTGGGGCGATGCCTGGTTACCCTCCTGCGGCGCTGCGGTCATATCCGTTTCAGGCTTCTCGCCCAGTTTGTTTTCGGCAACTGCCATGATTCCCCAACCTCCACGATCGCTCCTTGCCGGCTTCCCACCCGAGTCGCTTCGCCGGCGTTCGACCGCGGTCTCTCGTAATCGAAAGCTTTTATTTTTGCTGGAGGACTATTCCCTCCATGATGCCGGTCAAGGCAGCCCCGGTCACCCGGGACTGCCTCCTCCCCTTTTCCGGCTCAAACCACAGATTGGCTGAATACCTGATTCCAGGATGATCCATCGCCGGTGCGGGATCCCATCCCGCACCGGCACCTCTCAGGCCCGCCTCCTGCGGAAGAGGCTCAGCCCGCCGAGACCGGCCAGAGTCCCGAGTTGGAAGAACACCGGCTCCGGAATCGGCACCACCTGAACATAGGTTCCCGGGTTATGGAAAATGAAATCCTGCAGGTGCTCGCCTGCGCTGGTCGTACGGCGCGCCTGAATGAAGACCGTCTCATCCGGCCCGCCCCAGTTCGCGTTCGCAATAGCCTCCGAGATATATGTGGGAGCAAGCGAAGCTACACCGTTACCGGAGACCTGGAACGTTCCCGCAGCCAGGCCGTCGCCACCATCCTGCACGATGTCCCAGATGGCCAGCTGAATCGCCGCCGCCTGCTGAGCCGTCAGGCTGGCATTCAGATATGTGGTTCCCAGCCAGGCCACAGCGCGGCTGCGCTGGACGACGTTCAAGGACCCTGACGGGAACGCGGGCATATAGTCAGCGTTCGTCAGTGCTGATGCCAGTCCGCCGGGTGCGCCCTGAGCTCCATTCTCGTAGAAACCCGTCGCGGGTTGCCAGGGATAGGCGGGATCCATGGTGCGCCCCAGCGTCACCAGCGTGGTGAAGCTGGCGTTCCAGTTGATGGTATGACGGACATCCACGCAGAAGATATTGAAAGCTGGCGAGTTGTTGAACTTGCCAAGGTAACGGCCCGCGTAGACGGCCTTGCTGTTTCCGTCCAGCGATATCGTCACGTTCGTGCCGATAATCCCCGGATTGCCGTATCCGAGGAACGTGAATGTTTGCGTTCCATACGCGAACGCCCCCTGACTGCACACTGCCAGCACGGACAGCGCCAGAAGGCTGATCAAGAGCTTGTGGCTCCTCATCTCCCTGTGAGCTCCTTTCTGCATGGTCCCAGGATGACCCCCCATCCCTGAAATCCGGTCTCTCTCAATATGGTCAATGCCCGGTGATCTCCGGT
>JBBFLP010000304.1:0-3449 GCA_037478975.1 Armatimonadota bacterium | reverse complement strand
CCACGGGCCGCCCGAGAGAGACTGCACCGCGGAGGCAAACAGAGGATATGGCTGCCGGGAGTGCTCCTGCCACCTCCAGTAGGCCGGCGCGAGCAGGCTGTTGGAGTTCGCCGTCAGGTCCAGCCAGTACCACCCCTCGATCTCCTGGGGGAACGGCTGCGGCAGGGTGAACTCATAGTGGTAGATGGGGCTACCTTCCGGATTGAACATCCCGGTGAAGGTCTCATTCACCATAAAGAACGGGATGTCCACGCCGTAGAGCTCGGGGCCGGGTTGCATATACGGTATCCCCCACCTGTTCCAATGGATGCTGAGGTGGAAGCTGCGGATTCCCTGCCCGCGCCTCTCGCGTCCCAACTCGTCCAGCTCGTAGTTGCCCCACCACTCGAAGCTGACGATGGACCCGCCCATGCAGATCCAGTCGTCCGCGAGGGTGCTCCACTCGCGCATCATGGATCCGCTCCAGTCATGGGCGTGGATGCCAGGCAGTCTCGGCTCCGGAGGCTGGAGGACCTTATTGCCGCCAGCTCCTCCGGTGGTCAGCTCGAATGCCAGATCCCAGCTCTGCTCGGGCGACGGCCAGAATATCGGCTCGCCCTTCTCGAACTGCGCGCCCAGCCGTGGTGCGGTGGGAATGAAGATCCGGACCGCGTCATCCGGCGCAAGCGACTCGGGATCGCGAGGCCGCGTCTTCCACCCCCACGGATGCTCCACCACCATCCCGTCCGGATAGACGGCGGCGATGCTGATCCAGTAGATGCCCTGCTGGGTGGTCTGGCGGAACCACTCCTGCTCGTTCAGCATCTGGTCGAACCGGAAGCAGGTCTCGAAGGACTCGTCACGCGGGTCGAAGTCGAAGCCCTCCGGAGTGATGCTGAACTCATAGCAGTCGGTCTCCCAGATCACCTGTCCCGGATGGCTCCAGGGCTCATCCTGCCCGGCGGGCACATCCGTCCAGATGGCGATGTGGAAGTGGCTGGGCATGTCCGGAGGCGGTTCGGGTCTCGTCCAGTTCAGGAAGGAACCCCACCAGTGGATGTCCGTGACCGGATCCTCGGTGTCGCAACGCCAGTCGTCCGCCGCGATCTGCTTTCCTCCGTGCACGGAAAGCTCGTTCCAGCCCAGCCAGGCCTGCGGAGGCTCCATCTCCTGCGGTGGCTGATCCCACTTGACCGCCAGGGGCTTGCGCAGCACCCCCGCGCCCATGACGGCCACATCATCGTTGCCCGCTCCGGCCCCTCCGGGCCCCAGATCGTGCACCTCGATGTTGTGCAGGCTGTTAGGAAGGTCTTTCACGATGATGCACGCGGTCTGAGGAGGCTGCGGCGTGTTCATATCCAGCCGGGCCACCTCCGCCCCGTCCACCAACACCTGAGCCACTCCGTCATTGTCATCCCCCACCAGATGGATGGAGACGATGGAGCCTGGGACGGTGGTGGATGTGAACGCAGCGTGCCCCCGCTGACGCAGCCAGATCTCGTTGACGTTCCCGTCTATGCCAAACGGGTCGTTGACCGTCCAGTCATCGAAGGACGGGGGCCATCCCATCAGGGAGTAGTCGGCATCCCGCCACTCGATCAGGTCGTAGCCCTGCACCATCTCCAGACCTGTCAGGGGATTCTCGAACTCCAGCGAGTTGAAGGGAACCCCCACGATGACATCGGTGTTGGCGGAATGCGAAATGACGGTAAGGGCAGACGCGGGCGCGGCCACAATGAGGCCCACAACGGCGCATACGATCGCGACCGTGGCCAGCCGCCTCCCTCTGCCCGGACTGCCCCGGACGGCAGCCCATCTCTGCAGGCCAGCAAACAGGGTATGCATGGCCTTCCCTCCTTTCCACAGAAGCGGCAGCTTTGCTGCCGGACGTTTCCTGCCCGCCACTGCTGCGGCACGGGCGGTCTGTCAGGGACTGTCTCCCGTTACGCAGCGTGGGGAGCTGCAAAGAGACCGGAAGAAGGGGGTCGTACAGGGGCCACCTTCGCGCAAAATCGCTCACAACCGCAACTGTACACTAACACGCTGTACGGCCGTTGTCAAGAGATATTCGCCACATCCACGAATGGCGACCCCTCCTTTTGTGTAACCGGTTTCCCATCCCGCGCCCTTTCATCTGGTATACTGAACATGAGCGCGTCATCCGTACGCGGACCACGACCCGGAGAAGAGGTCCGCGGGAGGTTCTGCCTTGCAGCGAAGCATCCTTTTTCTTGCATGCGTCCTGATCGCCACAGCCACGTTGCCGGCCTCAGCCGGCACGGTGGTGTTCCTCAGTTGTGAAGGTTCCCCGATAGCCGTCCCCCGCAATGCCCCGGATTTCCCCTCCGCTGCCGCGGCGCTGGCGGAAGGCCCCACCGCGGCGGAGCGGTTCCAGCAGCAGCTGACATCCGCCATCCCGCCAGGCACCGTGGTCCGCTCCGTGATCATCCGGGACGGCGTGGCGGAGGTGGACCTGGCGGGGCCGGGGTTGCTTTCCCCGCTGCCGGACGCGATTATTGACGCCATTCAGGAACAGTTCCTCTGGACCGCTGACGCGTACGGCCTGGATGCGCGGGTGCTGTTCAACGGGCAGCCCACCTCATCGCTGCGGATGACCTCATCCTTTGTGGAGGAAGCTCCGCGGACGGAGATCTTTCTGACATCCGGGGCGCTTGCGGGCAAGCGCGTCACCATCAGCCCCGGGCACGGCTACTACTGGACAGGCAGCTACTTCACCACGCAGCGGGGCATCACATGCGGCGACCATCAGCAGGAGGATTTCCGCAATCTGGAGCTGGCGAACCTGCTGGTCACGTATCTTCAGGCCGACGGCGCTATCATCCATCACACCCGCGAGCCGAACAAGAACAGGGGGAACCACCCTGTCTCCGGCAGGCCATGGTGGCAGATGTGCGCGCCCTTCTATCTGTACGACAAAGGCTACCCGCGCTCGGTCTACAGTCCCATCACCAACAGCATCCCGGGTGATCCCAACTACACATCAAGCCAGCTGGACGACGACCGGCGCTCGCGCCCGGAGGCCTCCAACTACGACGGGACCGACCTGTATCTCTCCATCCACACAAATGCTTTCCAGGGAAACTGCTACGGAACGTCCTGTCCGACGGGCATCGAGATGTTCGTGGATGCCACACAGCTGGGAGGGTTCTACTCTCAGTCCCTCAGCCTGGGGCAGAAGAGTCAGACGGCCATCTACGCGGCGGTCCGCGCGGTCTATGACCCGGCCTATCCGTGCCGCAACAATTGCACCCCCCGCACTAACCAGGCGTTCACGGAGATCCACTATCCCCGGAGGCCTGCCTGTCTGCTGGAGCTGGGATTCCATGACTCCTGCGACACAGACGTCCCCGCGCAGAAGGATCCGGTCTATACCTCCAGCTCGATGTGGGGATTCTACAAAGGTGTGTGCGATTATTTTGGTGTGACGCCGACGTGGGATCTGCGTTCCT
>JBBFLP010000303.1:0-3454 GCA_037478975.1 Armatimonadota bacterium | reverse complement strand
TCCTTCGCCGGAGACCTGGGCCGGAAGGTGGTGGCTCTGGCCGCAGCGCTAGCTTTCCCCGTCTGGGCCGCCGCCCGGGCCGCAAGGCTGGCTTCCGCGGCCGCTCCGGCGAAGACGCCGGATGCGCTTCGCGTGCCCGCGCACTATTTGAATGCCATCACTGTCGCTGTGATGGGGGGGCTGCTCATAGCCGCGCTTTTGACAGGGCGGCTGTTCATGGTGCACACGGAGGGGTTCGCGGGCGTCAAGGTGGCTCATCTGCTTCCTGTGCTGGCGGTGGCCCTATGGGCGGCGACGGGGCTTCTGGGCGCGGCGCTTCCCTGGCGGGACAGTTTGCAGACCGCGCGCGAAGCCTTCCGGCGCGTGTGGGTCTCCCCCGTGCTGTTCAGCTCGGCCATAGTGGGTCTTATCGGCCTGGTGGCGCTGCTTGTGGTGGTGGTCCGGTCAGGCAACGAGGCGGCTGTTGGGGTCTCTTCCCTTGAGCTGCGCTTCCGCGCACTGCTGGATCAGATCCTGTATGTCCGTCCTCGGACGAAGGAGATCCTGCTGGGATATCCCGCCCTGTGGGCCGGGCTGTGGCTTTTCCGCAAGGGCGAAACCGGCTGGGCCCGGCTGTTCACCACCGCCGGGGTCATCGGGCTGGTCTCCGCCGTCAACACGTTCTGCCACATCCATACGCCGCTGGCGGTCTCGCTGGTCCGCACGGTGAACGGAGTATGGGTGGGGGCGCTCGGCGGAATGATCCTGGTAGCGGCGCTGCGGGCGTTCGGGCTCGGACGGAGCACGCGTTCCTGACGTGCGAAGATCCCTGCGCATCCTGGTTCTGGGCTATTACGGGTTCGCCAACGCCGGCGATGAGATCGTGCTGGCGGGGATCCTGCGCGGCGTCGCGTCAGAGGCCAGGCAAGAACCCTTCGAAGTCCGCGCGCTGAGCGCGGACCCCGCCCGGACCCTCGCCCTCCATGGCATCCGCGCCTATCCGCGGTTCTCGCCGGCAGCTGTCCTCTCGGCGCTTTTCTGGTGCGACATCCTGGTGCTGGGCGGAGGCAGTCTGATCCAGGACGTCACCAGCAGGCGGTCGGCGGCGTATTATCTCTGGATCTGCCGGCTGGCCCTCGCGCTCCGGCGGAAGTTGTTTCTGTGGGCTCAAGGGTTCGGACCGCTGGAGGATCCGCATCTCAGGGAGAGCGCCGCCCGGACGCTGGCGCGGGCGAGCGGCGTGACGGTTCGCGACCCCCGATCCCTGACAGAGCTCGTGGGACTGGGGCTACCGGAGAGCCTGCTGACCCTTTCGGCCGATCCGGCTTTCCTTCTGGAACCTGCTGCCGACCTCCCGGAAGACAGGGTTGCAGATGCAGGGCCCGTGCTGGCGGTGGCGCTCCGGCCATGGGGATCCGTGGAGCGTTCCTGCCCGGATGTGGCTGCTGCCTGCGACTTTTTTGCTCGCGAGACAGGTATCCGCTCGCTGTTCGTGCCGTTCCATCTTCCGGGTGACGTTGAAATCTCCCGCCGGGTGCTGGAATACGCCGAAGGATCCCATTCCCTCCTGACCGCCGAACTGTCTCCCGCGGAGATGGCCCGGTTGTTCCACGGCTTCCATCTCTCCCTCGGAATGCGACTTCACAGCATCATCCTGTCGGCGATGGCGGCGGTGCCGTTCGCGGGTCTGTCCTACGATCCCAAGATCGAGCGCTTCTGCCACCTTGCGGGGATGCCCTGCCTGACGGCCGACGGCCTGCACGCGGGGGAATTGCAGGATATCCTGCTCAGCCTCCACGCCAACCGCGAGCAGGCCGGCAGCCATCTGCATGCCTTCGCGGAGGAGCAGCGCGAGCTAGCCCGCGCGAGCGCACGTCTTTTCTGGGAGATCTTTTCCGCAGCATAGACAGATCCGCACACTTCCGGTGTCCTTATCATTGACAGGAGGATGCCGGTGGACACTGCGGGAATACCGGCCCGGAAGGAGTGGAACGGGCCATTGAGGATCATCCGGATCAGCCGGGAATCGGCAGGCTGCCTGACGGCGGAATCGCTGGAGCGCCTCTATGATCTCCACGCCCCCGCCCTCTATCGCTACGCGCGTTCGCTCACCGGCTCCGCGGAAGACGCCGAGGATGCCCTTCAGGAGGTGTTTGTCCGTCTCGCCGGAGCCGGCAGGATGCCGGAGGATCCGCGTTCCTATCTGATGAAGGCCGTGCGCAACCAGTGTCTCGTGGCCATCCGTAGCCGCAGCCGCCGGACGTATGCGGCCCGCAGGCTGGCGGACGAGCTGGCTTCCGTGCAGCTTGCAGCCCCGGAAGGCGGAAGGACTGACATTGCAGAGGCCATCCAGGCCCTTCCGCTGGAGCAGCGCGAGGTTCTGACCCTGAAGGCGGTGGAGCAGATGACTTTCGAAGAGATCGCCTCCGTGACCGGCGTCTCCGCCAACACCGCCGCCAGCCGCTACCGGTACGCCGTGGCGCGGCTCCGCCGTGAGCTGAAGGAGAGTGAAAATGGATGACCGGCGTCTGGAGCAGATGATCCGCGATGCGCTGGATTTTCATCCGCCGGAGGGGATGCGAGAGAGGGTGCTCGGAGCGGCGCGTACGCAGCTGCGCGAGGGCGGGCAGGCGCGGCGTTACCGCGTCACGGGGCGCATTCTGGCGTGGGCGGCCGCCGCGTTCGTGGTCGTGAGCTTCGGGCTTGATGGTGTCCGGCAGGAGCGCATCGCATATATGACATCCCGAAGCGAGACGGCAGAGACCGTTCCGGGATGGGCGGAGATGCGCCGCCAGACCGAGATGCTGCTGGTGCATCTGGAATCTGGCGGAAACGGGGAGGTCCGGTCAAAGGAGCGTGGTTGAGATGTCCGCAAAGAGGGGTTGTCTGCTTCGGGGTTTGAAAGGGCTGTGCTACTTCGTCCTGGCGCTCGCGGTGTTGCACGCCGGCCTGACGCTATGGGCAGGCAGGAAGCTGGAGCGGGAGCTCGAAGCGTTGCGCAAGGCGGGAGAACCGGTCACACCGGCGGATCTCTCCGGACCAGAGATCTCCCCCGAGCGCAACGCCTTTACCTACCTCTCAGAGGCTGGTCGGTTTATGATGAGCGTCCCGGACCGTGAGCGGCTTCTTAAGACGTATCAGACGGCGCTGGAGCCGGGGCAGCCGGACTGGGGAGCAGTGGAGCAGGCGCTGGAGCGGTTCGCGCCTGCAGAGCGTTTGATCCGCAGGGCTCTGGAATGTCCCGATGCCAGGATGGTGGACTGGAAGCGGGCGGACGTCTTGACTCTGACTCTTCCCGACCTTTCGACGACGCGCGAGCTCGCCCGTCTTCTGGGGGCGCGCTCAGCCCTGGCTGCTCAGCGGGGCGACACAGCCGGAGCCGTGCGATACGCCACCGAGATCCTGCGCCTGTCCGGATGCCTCCGGAACGAACCCATGATGATCGCCCAGCTGGTGCGTTACGCTATCATCGCCA
>JBBFLP010000302.1:0-3455 GCA_037478975.1 Armatimonadota bacterium | reverse complement strand
TCAGCACGCAACAGGGACGCACCGTCCTCTTCGTCAGCCACAATATGGCCGCGGTTTCCGTGCTGTGCCGGCAGGCCACGTATCTTGAAAAGGGTGCGGTCACCTATTACGGCGACGCCGCCGGCGCCATCCAGCGGTATGCGGCGAGTTTTGCCAGGCGCGAGCAGACGGCCACGGACCCGCGGCGGCGGTCCGGGACGGGTGAGTTGCGTTTCACAGCCGTTTATCCCTCGAAGGAATCATTTGAGTGCGGCGAGGAGAAAGTTATTCATTTTGAAATCCGAAGGTATAGGCAATTCGAGGGCAAGTTCTTTGTAGCAGCTCTAGTGGTCAACGAAATAGGTGCTGATATCCTTCACTGCGACAGCAGACTAGTGACGGACTGGTTCCCAGTCGGCGAGTGCTGCAAAGGGCGATTGACAATCCTGACCCCCTGGTTAAAGCCGGGCGAGTACAGGATAGACCTTTTTATCTGTTCCAATGGCGTTCTGGACGCGTATGAAGACGCCTGCCGCATCAGTGTGGCCCCTTTGCTGCCCTATCCCGGAACGGCAAGCTCTGAAGCGTGGGCGCGCGGAGCAGTGTTCGGTGACTACGCGTTCACCGTAGTTCCAGCGGCAGACTTGACGTCCGCGGAGCGCCCCTGATGAGTCACGATGATGTATGACACAACATTCTTTGAGTCTCAGCAACACGGAGCACGCAAATCAGCTTCTAAGATAGTTCCATTTCTTATGGAAGTCGTGCGGCCTAGCAGTGTCATAGACTTTGGGTGCGGCTCTGGAACGTGGTTGAAAGTTTTCCAAGATGCAGGCGTCAAAGACATCAAAGGGCTGGATGGCTCTGCGGATGGTCTGGAGCTCGGCTATATCACGGAGGCACAATTCGAACAGCACGACCTCAGCAAACCTGTTCGGTTGGGCCGCAAATACGATCTTGCCATTAGCTTGGAGGTTGCCGAACATATTCCGGAACCTTTCGCCGATGTGCTGGTACAATCACTGTGTGAGGCCAGTGACTGTATTCTGTTCTCAGCAGCAATACCGTGGCAGGGTGGCCACGCGCACGCCAATGAACAATGGCCCGCCTACTGGGCGGCGAGGTTCCGGCAGCGCGGCTACATCGTTTGCGACCCCGTCCGTCCCCTTTTCTGGCAAGACCCTGATGTCTGCTGGTGGTATGCGCAGAACTGTTTGCTCTATGTGAAGGAATGCCGCCAGGACGATTACCATCAGCTTGGCAACGTAGGACTAGGCTTTGTATCTGAACCCCTGCCGCTGGTGCACCCGAAGCTTTACGAAAGGGTCAATATTCAGCTGGCCTTTGCGGCCGACCCTGAGAAAGTCTCTTTCGCGACAGCCCGGAGCCTGTTGTTCCAGGTGATTCGCACGGGTTTGAGACGCAGGCTTCGTCGATGAGCGTGCTCCGCTTGAAAGCATACATTCTGGCGGCCGATCCGGCGTGGATAGAGGCCAGCGTGCTGTCCTACTACGACCTGGTAGAAGAGATCGTCGTCTCTTACGACAGGGACGGGCTGGGATGGACCGGCGCGCCGATCCCGGTGGAGGAGTGCCTGCGGCGGCTAAAAGCGATAGACCGGGTCGGCAAGATGCGGTATGTTCCCGGACACTATGCACGGCTGGACCATCACCCGATGGAGAACGAAACCTATCAGCGCCAGTGCGCGATCGACGCCATCGGGGACACTTGCGACTGGGTGCTGCAGCTGGACACGGACGAGGTGCTGGCATCGCCGGATATGTTCCTGGATTGCCTGCGGCAGGCGGAGGATGCGGGTGACAGCGGATTGAACTACCCGGCCAGGCATCTTTTTGTCCATGCCCGCGGCCGGGCCTACCTGGAAGTCTGCGACCGCGGCTGGCGGCTCTGCGGGCATTACCCGGGGCCTGTGGCCGTGAGGGCAGCGTCCAGGCTGGAGCACGCTAGGCGGATCCCTGCGCCATTGTTCCACGTTGACTACACCTGGAATCCGAAGAGCGGATTCGCGCCCATTCACAGCCTTCGGACCAAAGCGGTGGTCCGGCCTGTCGAAGCTATCTTCCACTTCAGCTGGGTGAGAAGCCACAGCTATATGGAGCACAAGACAAGGTCGTGGAGCCACGCTCTTGACCGGGACTGGTCCCGGGAGATCTCCCGCTGGAAGTGGTGCGGCCGGCACCCCGTGCTGGCGACTGCCGGCACTCAGTTCCTGCGCGGCCCTCGCAAGATCCACCTGCGGCCCTGCTGGCTCCCGCCCTCCGTCAGCCGTCTGATCGCTGACACGGGACTGGACCCGGGCACGGGAGAGAAGCGGTGAACCGGAACGCGGCCAGTCAACCACAGTTCTCCGTCATCATCGCCACCTACAATCGCAAGGACTACGTGCTGCAAGCTGTCCGCAGCGTGGTGGAGCAGACCTATCCGGCCCACGAGATCATCGTGGTGGTGGATGGCAGCACGGATGGAACCGCTGAAGCGCTGCGCGAGAGATTCCCGCAGGTAAAGGTTATCGAGCAAGAGAATGCCGGCAAGTGTGTTGCCCGGAATCGTGGCATTGCCCAGGCTACAGGGGAATGGGTCGCCTTCCTTGATCACGATGACCTTTGGCACAGGGAATTTCTGGAAAGGGCAAGGAGTTATCTTGAAGGTACGCCCTCATGCGCAGCCCTGCGTGCCCCTGGATGGTTCTTCTCTGAGGATGGAGGGCCCGCGACCGGATTTGGACTACGGGACTTCGTAGCCTCGAGCCTCGAGGAATGCCACGAAATGGCGGCGATAGCGGGACCGCGCAACGACTTCTCGTACCTCGATATTTATGGACGAAGCCATGCGGCGATGCTCGCGAGGAACTGCGGTTGGCTATCCACAACAATTGTGAAGCGTGAGCTAGCAATCGCCGCAGGGGGCTTTCCTCCCTCGCAAGTAAACGGGGAAGATTGGACATTCTTCACCAATGTGGCCAGGCTCACAGAGTGGCACCTACTGCCCCAGCCCGCGGTTTTCCAACGCTACCACGCCGGGCAGGACACGAGAACCCTTGTGACTGGCGGCTTGGCTATTCTAGCGGGGATGGTGAACATGTGGCATACTGGCAGGCCTCTGCCCGAAGCTTCCCGTGGTTTGGAGTATCTTGAAACACTCGTCGAGTACGCAAGAACCTACAGAAGCGCGACACAATCCTTCTTCTGGGGGGCTGTTCGGCGCGGACACTTTCGTCTGGCCAGATTGATCCTTCTGTGTGGATACCTGCTTCTGCCCCGTTTGAGAGACAGGCTCTATGTGCTCATTCCTCCCCAGATAACCTGGCGGTGGGAGCGGTATGTGCTGGGGATGCACCGATGACCCTGACCGTCATCATCCCCACCTACAATCGCCCGGACTGCGTGCGGCGGTGTCTGGAGTGCCTGATGGCTCAGGAGCCCAGGCCGGACCAGATCATCGTGGTGGACGCAAGC
>JBBFLP010000301.1:0-3458 GCA_037478975.1 Armatimonadota bacterium | reverse complement strand
TGTATGTGTCGGACGATCACGGGCAGAACTTCCTGGACTGCATCCGCAGCCGGAAGCAGCCCATCTGCGATGCAGAGATCGGCCACCGGTCCGTGACGGTCTGTCATCTGGCCAATATCTGCCTGCGGCTTCATGGACGTGAGCTTCGCTGGGATCCGAAGAAAGAGGAGTTCGTGGACGATCCGGAAGCAAACGCCATGCTGGCCCGCCCTCAGCGCAAGCCCTGGATCGTCTGAGGCAGCAGGCAAGGTCTGCCGGCCTTTGCGGGGCCCGGAGCGTCTCTGCCGGGCCCCGCTTGCGTCTAATACTCAAAATGCGCACATTCACCGCCATCCTCTTCACGTTATTACTGACTGCGCCACCCGCCCTGCAAGCAACCACTGGGACCGCTTTCTCTCCCGTGCTTCCCCCGGTGCGCGTGGAGGCGGCGGGCAAGTTCTTGCTTGACTCAGGGGCCATTGGAGCCCACGAGCTCAGCGGCCTGACGTGGGCGGGCCCTTCCAGCGAAGGCGAAGGTCTGCACACGTTCTACGCCGTCTCGGACACCCGTCCGGCTGTGTTCCGGTTGACCGTGCGGCTGGATGACCGCACCGGAGCGGTGAAGGAAGCCCGCGTGGTCGAGTGCATCGAGCTGGACCACGGGGCTGACTGCGAAGACATTGTCTGGGATGATCGCGACGGCTCTTTTTGGATCGCAGACGAGACCGGCCCCACAATCCGCCAGTTCCAGCTCGTGGGAGACAGTCCTTCACGGCGTGGCACGATGGTCCGCGAGTTGGAGATTCCTCCCATCTTCCGTACCCGGCGCCCTAACCTGGGGTTTGAGGCGCTCGCCCTGGATCCCGATAGCCGGACCCTCTGGACAGCGAATGAAGAGGCACTTCCGGCCGACGGTGAGCCGTCCACAGTAGACTCCGGGAGCCTCGTGCGGCTGCTTCAGTTCGGCCCGGACCTGCAGCCCGCCGCACAGTATGCCTACCCTACGGAACCCGTCGGCGCGCGCCCGCCGAAAGGACACAGCCGGGAGCGCAGCGGATTGGTGGCACTCGCTGCCCTGCCTGGTGGCAGTCTGCTGGCATTGGAACGGGTGCTCGATGTGCAGCGGGTGCTGATCGCCGACGTGCCGGTCTTCACCTCCCGCCTGTTCCTTCTAGATTTGACGGGGGCCACCGATGTGAGTGAGATGACGGAGGGTCTAAAAGGCCGGGAGTTTACCCCTGTGCGGAAGACGCTGCTCTGGCAAAAGAGTTTTGGCCTGGAAGCTCCGAACAACTTCGAGGGAATGGCGCTCGGTCCGAAGCTCGCGGATGGGAGCAGGAGTCTCCTCCTGATCTCCGATGACGAGAAGGGCGTGCTGGAGCAGAGCCTGTTCGCATTGAGACTGTATCTGGAGCGGGAGCCCGGCGCAGAGGAGGCAAGGAAATGATGTCTTCGCCTATTCGGTGCTGGCCGTCTGTTCGCCCGCAAGGGCCGCGTGTAGCGTGTGCCAGGGAAGGACCGCGCACTTGATGCGGGTTGGATAGTTCTTGACCTCGGAGAACACCACAAGCCTGCCCATCTCTGACGGGTCGCCCCCACCCTGCCCGGTGACCATGGCACGATAGCGTTCGAACAGCTTTTCGGCCTCGGAGACAGGCTTACCTTTGAGAAGCGAGGTCATCAGAGAGGCGGCAGCCTTGGAGATGGCACACCCGGACCCTTCAAACGCTATGTCCGAGATGATGCCGTCGCTGACGGTGAGATACACCCAGTAATGATCCCCGCAAAGGGGGTTGTAACCCTCCGCCTGATGCGTGGGGCTTTCCAGCTTTCCGAAGTTCCGCGGACTCTTGTTGTGGTCGAGAATGACCTCCTGATACAGCTCCCGCAAATCCGCCATTAACCGAATACCTCGACCACCTTCTGCAACCCCTTCACCAGAGCCTCGACGTCCTCCGGCGTATTATACAGCGCAAAAGACGCCCTCGCCGTTGCCGGAACGCCGAAACGCTGCATCACGGGCTGAGCGCAGTGGTGGCCGGTGCGGATGGCAATACCCTCGCTGTCCAGAATGGTGCCGATATCGTGGGGGTGCGCGCAATCCATAACGAACGAGATGACCGCCGCCTTTTCCCGCGCGTTGCCGATGATCCGCAGGCTGGGGATCTCCAGGAGTCTCTCCGTGGCATATTTCAGAAGCGCGTCCTCGTAAGGAGCGACCTTTCGCAGGTCCACGCTCCGGACGAAGTCCAGGGCGGGTGACAGCGCGATGGCCCCCCCGATATTGGGAGTGCCGGCCTCGAACTTGTAGGGCAGGTCGTTGTAGACCGTTTTCTCGAAGGTGACAGACAGGATCATGTCGCCGCCGGTCTGGTAGGGCGGCATCCGCTCCAGCAGGGATTCCCGCCCGTAGAGAATACCAATGCCTGTGGGGCCGAACAGTTTATGTCCCGAGAAAACGAAGAAATCGCAGTCCAGGTCCTGGACATCCACCGGCACGTGCGCTACCGACTGCGCCCCGTCTACCAGCGCCACGGCTCCCGCTTCATGCGCTCTGCGCACGATCTCCTTCACCGGATTGATGGTGCCCAGCGCGTTCGAGATATGCACCACACTGACGATCTTGGTGCGTTCGCTGAGGAGCTTCTCATACTCCTCCATCAGGAATTCGCCATCATCGTTGATGGGAACGACGCGCAACCTGGCTCCCGTCTGCTCGCACACCACCTGCCAGGGAACGATGTTCGCATGGTGCTCCATGGCGGAGATGATGATCTCATCCCCCTCCTTCAGAAACGCCCGGCCGTAGCTGTAGGCGACCAGGTTGATCCCCTCGGTTGCGCCGCGCACAAAGATGATCTCCCGGTGCGAGCGGGCGTTGAGAAACGCCTGGGCGTTCAGACGGGCGTCCTCGTACTGACGGGTAGCCAGCTCGCTGAGGAAATGCACGCCCCTGTGGATATTTGAGTTGCAGCAGCCGTAGAACTGGTTCAGGCCGCAGAGCACCGTATTCGGCTTCTGGGTGGTGGCCGCATTGTCCAGATAGATCAACGGCTTCCCGCGCACGAACTGGTTCAGGATGGGAAACTCCTGGCGTGTGCGGTAGACGTCGAACCCAGTGGCCGGGAACTGCAGACCCTGTTGAACGGTGGACGGCGGCATCTCTCAGCCCTCTGATACAAACGATGTGTGCAGCGTGGCCGTCTGCAACCGGTCCAGGAAGGCCCTCACAGGCTCCACGCGAATCTTCTCAACAATCTCATTGGCGAATCCGTACGTCAAGAGCTGCCGGGCCGTGTCTTCGCTCATCCCGCGGCTGCGAAGGTAAAAGATCTCCTCGTCCCGCAGCTGCCCTACGGTCGCACCGTGCGTGCATTTCACGTCGTCCGCGAAGATCTCAAGCTGCGGTTTGGTGTTGACCGTAGCGAGAGGCGAGAGCATCAGACTCCTGTTGGTCTGCTTGGCGTCTGTCTTCTGAG
>JBBFLP010000300.1:0-3473 GCA_037478975.1 Armatimonadota bacterium | reverse complement strand
GCCTGCGCGTCCAGAAAGGCATCTTCCTCGGCCGCCATCTCGGCCAGCCGGAGAAGGCTTTCGCGTACGGAAGGGGATACCTGCCGCTGCAGCAGAGGCAGCACACTGTGACGGATGCGGTTTCGCAGGAAGCGTGCATCCCGGTTGCTGGCATCCTCGCGCCACCCCTGTCCGAGTTGCTTGAGATGCAGGCGCACCGCCTCGCGCGAGCGTCCCAGAAGCGGCCGGACGAACTCGCCCGACCTCCAGGCGATTCCCTGCAGTCCCCGCAGTCCCGCTCCGCGCAGGAGATTCATCAGAATGGTCTCTGCGCGGTCGTCCGCGGTATGGCCCGAGGCGATGATGTGGCACCCCGCCTCTTTTGCCGCCTGCCGGAGAAACGCAAGCCGTTCATCCCGGGCCGCTGCCTCCGCAGAGTCCGGGCCCAGCGAGCGGGACCGCCCCATTAGCAGACGGATCCCCAGCGCGTCGCAGAGATCCCGGACGAATCGCGCATCCTCCTCCGATTCGGGGCGCATCGCGTGATCGAAGTGCGCCGCGAAGACCTCCCATCCGCCGGCTGGCGCAAGATCCAGAAGCGTCCGGAGCAGACATACGCTGTCGGCCCCGCCGGAGACGGCGGCAAGCACCCGGTCCCCCGGAGCGATCAGCTCCCGGACCCGGATGTCTTCCAGTACCAGTTCAAGGAAGCCTGGCCCATCCATCTCCGCTGGCAAGGTACACCACCCACCCCCGGCCGTCAACACGCGTGGCACGCCCCGACTCCGCCATCAATTGACAGAGCCTGCGGCGTTGGCGTAACATCACCCCGTCCCCCGGAGCGCAAGAGCGCCGCGGGGCCATTCATCGCCGCTTCAGGGAGTGAGCCGTCCGTTGCCGACTCTTGATCTGGAAGGTTGGAAAGCGTCTTACCTGGATTACGGAGTCGGACTCCCCCTGGTGTTCATCCCCGGCATCGAGGAGTACAAGGAGTCCTTCGATTACCAGCTCCGCGGGCTTTCGGACCGCTACCGTGTTCTGGCCTATGATGTCCGTGAGCACGAGGACGGCCACGCGGGGGATCTATCCGTCCTGGTGGAGGATCTGGCCCGGCTGCTGGACCGTCTGCGCCTTCCAGGGGCGGTGATCGCGGGGCACTCCTTCGGCAGCCTGATCGCTCAGCTGTTCGCCCGGACGTATCCGGAGCGCACGACGGCGCTCATTTTGATCTCGGGATTCGCCAAGGCTCCCACACAGAACCCGCACACGCTGCTACGGTATCTCGGCTCCGGGCATATGCTGGAGCCCGAGTCCCGCTGGGAGCGTTTGCTGATCCGCCTGGGGCTGCGCAAGCCCGAAGAGCCGGAGCTTGAGGAGCACCTTTCCTGGGTCAGCAAGCAGGCGGCCAAGACCAGCCAGGCCACCCTGCGCGACCGGCTGACCATCGTGCGGCAATTTGACAGCCGGCCCTGGCTGGAGCGCCTCTGGATGCCGCTGCTTCTCATCGTGGGTCAGTACGACCGCCCCCCGTTCCTCTCCGCGGCCCAGCTGTTGCAGCACATGACGCCCGACTCGGTGGTGGAGGTGGTGGAGGGAGCCGGTCATTTCCCGCATATCGAGCGCCATGACCTCACCAACGCGTTCATAGACGAGTTCCTGGCAGCCCGGCTCACCAGCCTGGTGGACTGAACCGCCTCGCCGTGATAGACACCCACTGCCACCTCTACGATCCCCGTTTCGATGAAGACATAAAGGACACGTTGATCCGGGCGCGGCAGGCCGGGGTGACCGGCATGCTGATCGCGGCGTGCGACCGCGAGACGGCAGACCGCGCGGAACGCCTGGCGGAGGCGGCGGGGCTGTCAGTGGCGTTCGGACTACACCCGCACGAGGCATCCCGGTCGGTGGAAGACAGGGACTGGCTGGAAGACATCCGGGCGCGGCTCCTCCATTGCCCGGCGGCGGCCGCCGTGGGCGAGACGGGGCTGGACTATCACTACACGTTCTCTCCTCCCGAGGTCCAGCGCGAGGTCTTCCGGGCGCAGCTGGAGCTGGCCGTAGAGGCCGGCCTGCCGGTCACCATCCACTCGCGCGCGGCGGAGGATGAGGTTCTGGAAATTCTGGAAAAGACCGGCCTCCCGCCGGCGGGGGCGGTGCTCCACGCGTTCACCGGAACAGCAACAGCGGCGAAGCGGGCAGTCGAGATGGGGCTCTACATCGGCGTGACGGGGATAATCACGTTCCGCAACGCTGAAGACCTGCGCCGCACCATCGCCACCGTCCCCCCGGAACGCATCCTGCTGGAAACGGACAGTCCTTATCTGGCGCCGGTTCCCCACAGGGGGAAGCGGAACGAGCCCGCCTTCCTCGTCCACGTGCGGGATGCGCTGGCGGACCTGCTGGGGGTGTCGGCCGCGGAGGTTCAGCGGATGACAAAGGAGAATGCCAGAAGGGTGTTCACGCGTCTGCGCGAGATGATCTGAGCATCCTTCTCGCGCCTGCGGCGTGAGAGATCAGGAGAGGGGCGCTAATGGCTGAGTGGACTATCCGCGGGATGTGCGGAGAAGATCTGGCGGACATCATGGAGGTGGCGCGGCTCTCTCTGCCGGCCGATCCGATGTGCCCGGAGCTTTTCGCGCGCAGAGTGTTTCTGGACCAGAACTTCTCTCCCGCCACTGCGCTGGTGGCGGAGCGCGGCGGCCGTTTCGCGGGATTCGTGACGGGCTTTGTGCGCCGGTATCCCATCGAGGACATGCCGGACGACAGCAACCGGAGCTGGATCACGCTTTTCGCCGTGCACCCGTATGCGCGCCGGCAGGGCGCGGCTACGGCCCTCTTCGACCATCTGGAAGAGACCCTGCAAGAGCTGGGCAAAAGCTCGGTCCTGGTGGGGCCGTACGTCCCCAACTGGTGGGTTCCGGGTGTGGACGAGAAAGAGTATCCCGAAGCCGTCGAGTTCCTGGGCAAACGGGGATATTCCGTGGTCACCCGTCCTCTTTCGATGGACAGCGATCTGGTGGCTTATCGCCGGCCGCAATGGGTCTCGGAAAAGGAACTGTCTCTGACGGAGGCCGGTGTGCGCTTTCAGGATTTCCGCCCGGAGATTATCCCGGCGCTGTTCGGATTCCTGAAGCGGGAGTTTCCGGGCGACTGGCAGAGGCACCTGCGCGCTACGTGCCAGCGCATCCTTCAGGGCGAATACTCGTCCCGGCAGGTGCAGGTGGCCACGGAGGACGGCGAGGTGGTCGGGTTCGCCCACTATGAGGGCGAGAGGTTCGGCCCCTTCGGCACTGCTCCTGCCGTGCGGGGTAGAGGGATCGGCGCGGTTCTGCTTTGCCGCACCATCGAGGCCATGCGGGAAAACGGGCTGCACAACGCTTATTTCCTTTGGACCAGCGACGAAAGCGCCCGGCTCTACTCCTCGGCGGCGGGATTCCGGGAAAGCCGGCGCTTCGCCCTGATGAAAAAGGAGTTCGGGGGATGAAGTCTGCACG
>JBBFLP010000299.1:0-3530 GCA_037478975.1 Armatimonadota bacterium | reverse complement strand
GCTGGCCTCGCCCGGGCCGAGCCTCCGCCTGATCCCCGCAACACCCTGCATCCGCTAACCCTTTCGTGTCCCTGAAATCGCGGGGACACAATAGCCCAGCCACCCCCCTCTGCGCAAGGTGCGGGAAAGGCTGCCCCGAGTCTCGCCCGGACAGGAGAACTCGCCGGGTGATTCGAATCCCGGACTCTGACAGTTTCAAAGCTCCGTGAGTCCCCCGGATCCTCTCCGCGACGACCCCGCACCACAAGTCCGGGCTCAATGTGGAACCGATTTGAGGTAAAATGGGCTCTGCCCCGATGCGGAGAGGTGCCCGAGTGGTTTAAGGGAACGGTCTTGAAAACCGTCCTGGCGCCTGTCGCCAGCGTGGGTTCGAATCCCACCCTCTCCGCTGGTTTTCATTCTCACTCAACCCTGTCGCTCTTGAGGGACTCTTCTCCGCATCCTCAGAACTTGGGACCACTCGGACACTGGCGCCGCAGCGCGCGGTTCCCTTCCACGTGTGTCGAGCAGCTTCCCGGCAAGTTCCCACATCCCCTCCTGCGGTGGTTGAGTAGCGCGCCGCAGGCGTGCGTATCGAGACCGGTTCTGGCGGCGGGCACTAAACGGCCGTCCGCACTGGCAGCATGCCGCGCCCGCAGAAAGCCCCCACCCTTCCCTTCGATGACAAACGCCGCGAAATAACGTATCTACGAGCCGTCTCACCGTGCTATAATGGTGGCCTCTGGACCCTGAAAAGTCCTGCATAAGCCCGCAGCCAGCTGTCTGCGGCGATACAGAAAAGGAGGTTGGACACCCTTGGCATTTCTTCGGTCATCTTTGCGCGTCGTTCTGGCCCTCATTGCGACCCTGGCCGCAGGTCAGGCGCACTCTCAGGGCATCTGGTATACGGTGGAGCCAATACCCGGTTCCGGCGCCCCGTCCTACGAGTGGACTGTCTACGACGTAGCGGACACTGGCCTGGTCGTGGGGATAGAAGCAAATCAGTTTCCGGCGGTGTGGTCGCGCGAGGCCGGTCGCGTCAGGTTGCCCGTACCTGGGAACGTGTCCTTTTCCACGGCCGGTGGCATCTGGGTAAGCGCCGGAGAGACTGTAGCCGCGACCTTTCAGCGAAACGAAGGATGGAACCAGATTAGACAATGGGCTGTTCTATGGAGGAGATCGCGGCAAGACCCTGGGGAATGGGTTCCGCACATAACGGACTTTTCAGTCATTGGTTCTCTCCGCATTCATGCCGTTGCAGATGATGGGTCTATGGCCGGCACAGTCAACGTAGATGGCGTGGTAAGCCTCTTCCGGTGGATGCCTGACTCCCCCGACTCCACCACTGGACAATCCGTCGTCATTCCCCTTCCTGATCCTTCCTGGGGGGTCAATGCTGCGAGTGAAACAGGGTATTTCGTCGGCACAGCAAGTGGGTCAAGGAGCTGGCGGTACAGGCCGGGACGAGGTTTTGAGATCCTGCCGGGTCTGGGCCTGATTGACGAGGCCTATGCTGCCGGAATTAACTCCGAAGGCATCGCCTGCGGCTCCTCGCGCGATGTGTGGGGCCGTACCCGCGCAGTAGTCTGGCTGCCCCAGGGGCGGCCTGTGGACCTAGGCCTTCCTGAATGGATCCAGATCAGTGCGGCAACTCACGTCAATGATTCGCAACACATCGCGGGTTACTTCTGGGGCGGGGGGGGCCAACGGCCGTTTGTCTGGGACAGCTTTCTTGGGGCACGGCCTATCGAGGCGCTGGTGGATACTGGTCGACCCTATGATATAAGACAGCCCACGAAGATCACGCGGAGCGGACTGATCCTCGCCTACGCATGGTCGCATTCTCAGCCCTTTGAGGGGTGGATCATTCTCCGGCCGGTTCCGCCGCCCACCACGCCGGTCGTCGTGGACGAGGGGAAGTTCACCACCAGCCTGAACACGCTTCGCGCGAACTGGGAGTCCACCGAGGAATACAACGGCATCGCAGAATATCAGTATGCCATCAGCACATCGCCCTCGGATCCCGGCAGCGGATATGTGGTGCCCTGGACATCGGCCGGGACGCAGACGGGAGTGACCCGGACGGACCTCTCGCTTGTGCCGGGAACCACCTACTACTGGCACGTGCGGGCCAAAAGCGGCAACGGCAAGTGGAGCGCGGTGGGTTCGAGCGACGGCATCACGGTCCTGAGCGAGGGGGAGATCGTCAGATCACCCGGCCAGGCGAAGCTCCGGCCGGACGGCGAATGGGTGATGTTCGAGGGGGTGGTGACCGCCTCTTTCTCCGCTTCGGGACTCACGTATGTGCAGGCTCCGGACCGTTCCAGCGGGATCGCTGTTTCCGCCGCGGAGACTTTCCCGCCCGGCAGCGTCGTTCAGGTGGCAGGCTCCTTGGCCACCAATGCTGACGGAGAGCGGTTTGTGCGGGATGCGGTGCTGACAGGCAAGGGTTCGACCGCCCCTCTGGTCCCGGTGTGTCTGACGCTTCGCGGCTGCTCAGGCCGGGCGTTCTTCCACAGTCCCACCACGGGCGCGGGCCAGCGGGGGGTGACCGAACCTCCGGGCCGGGGCCTGAGCACCACCGGTCTCCTGGTCCGTGTGACCGGCCGGGTCAACGAGATCGGTCCGGAGTTCGTTCTGCTGAACGACGGCTCTTTCCCGTTCCTGACCGGCGTCCGCGTGGAGCGCGCCAGCCTTCCGCCGGGTATTCAGGTGGGTGACGCTGTCAGTGTGACCGCCATCAGCAGTCTGCGCAGAGCGGGCACAGCCTATCAGCTCCTTCTTCGTCCGCGCTCGTCCGCAGACTGGGAGAAGGTCCAGTAACCCGTCCGGCTGCTGAAGGACGGTTCGAGTCAACGGGCCAAAAGTGACTCAACCAGGATAACTTTACCTGCCCGCCCCGCTATGGAGCGGGCTTTTTTCGTGCGGGCAGGTTGACGGGAGGGGGTGCTGAGGGCCTTTATTCATGGAGAAGCGAATACAGTGAGGCAGCGGCCCCGTCCTCACCGGACGGGGCGGTGTTCCGGCAGGGGCCGGGGGCGAAGCGCTCCCGGCCTCTTGTCATCAACCGGAGCATCCTGGCGGCGCAGCAAGTCGCGCTGCACACACATCAAACACGAGGGAGGGCAGCATATGACGGTTCCCACACGGCAGCAGACACCCGCCGGCGTCAGTCCGGGCAAGGCGCTCCTGGCTCTTCACCGGGCCACCGAGCGCCGGACTTTTGTCATCTCTTACTTCCGCTCGCTCAAGGACGTCTCGCCCCGCACTGTCCGGCGCAGCTGGTTCGACCTGAAGCAAGTCCTGCTGGTCCACCGCCAGATCGAGCGCAAGCACGCCGCCGGCCTGTTCTCGCCGGTGGTGTACCGTCCCGGCGCGTCGCGCGGCAACGCGGGAGTGGAGCGGATCACGCTGGCCGTGGCCGACTTCGACCACAACGCGGACGTCTCCTCCGTCCAGCAGCATCTGACGGCGCAATGACTTACGTGTGTCCGGCATGCGGCGAGCGTCTCTCGGGTGTCCTAGAAATCCTCTTTCACGGCACCGATCGG
>JBBFLP010000298.1:0-3533 GCA_037478975.1 Armatimonadota bacterium | reverse complement strand
AGCGCGTGATTGTCTTCGGCAGCCTGCATCCAGATTATGAGGCGATCGAGGAAGAGGTCGAACGGATGCTCTCGATGGGCATCCGGGGGATCAAGTTGCAACCCGGATGGCAGGGGTTCGCTCCCGATGAAGAGCGCATGGACCGGATCTACCGGGCCTGCGAGGGACGTTTGATCATCTGTTTCCACTGCGGAGGAGAGCTGCGGCAGGACATTCCGCTGCTTTCAACGCCGGAGACACTGGCCAGAGTGCGGGAAAGGTTCCCGGGACTCACAATGATCGCCGCCCATATGGGCGGATTCCTGATGTGGGACCGCGCCGAGGAGCTGCTTATCGGGGCCGATCTGTATCTGGACATCTCCTTTTGCGGCCCGGAGTATATGCCCGGAGAGGAGCTGGCGCGCCTGATCCGGAAGCACGGCGCGGACCGCGTTCTGTTCGGCAGCGACGGGCCGGCCGGCAGCGTGCTGGCGCAGAAGAAGCATCTCCTCTCGCTCCCGCTGGAGCCGGAGGAACTGGAGATGGTGGCCTGGAAAAACGCGGCGCGGCTTCTTGGTCTGGACAGCCTGAGCTGAGGCCGGGCTTTCCGGGAGCCCGTGTGATTAGAGGATGGACCGGCCCACCGCCTCAGCCACGGCCCGCAGATCATCCGCAAGCCGATGGAACGTCTCGGGCCGGAGCGCCTGCGGTCCGTCGCAGAGCGCCGCGGCAGGGTCGGGATGCACCTCCACCATAATCCCGTCTGCGCCCACCGCCACGCCCGCCCGCGCAAGGGCCGAAACATAACGCCAGTCGCCGGCGGCGTGCGAAGGATCCACCACGACCGGCAGGTGGCTGAGGTGCTTGGCGACCTGCACGGCAGCGACGTCCAGCGTGTAGCGCGTGTAGGTGCGGTCCACGGGATGCACCCCCCGTTCGCAGAGCACAACGTTGGGGTTGTCCTGGCAGAGGATGTATTCGGCTGAGAGCAGCCACTCGTCAATGGTGGCCACGGGACCCCGCTTCAGCAGGACGGGCTTGCCCGAGCGCCCCACAGCCATCAGCAGGCGGAAGTTCTGCATGTTGCGGGCGCCGATCTGCAGGATGTCCACGTCGGCGCACTTCTCCACATCGCCTTCGTCCATCACCTCGCAGATGGTCAGCAATCCTTCGGCGCGGGCCGCATCCACCAGAAGGCGGACGCCTTTCTCCCCCAGCCCCTGGAAAGAATAGGGCGAAGTGCGCGGCTTGAAGGGGCCGCCGCGCATGATGCGCGCTCCACCTTCCCGGACGGCGCGGGCGGCCCTGGCCATCTGATCGGGGTTCTCCACCGCACACGGTCCGGCAATCAGCACCACCTCCCGTCCGCCGATCCGCACTCCGGAGCACTCGACCACCGTATCCGTGGGGTGGAATTCGCGGCTGGCCAGCTTGTATGCGCGGCTGACCTGCGTGACCCTGTCCACGCCCGGAAGGGCGGACAGACGTTCGGTCAGCACAGGGCGCAGATCGGGCGGGATGGCGCTCGCCACCCCCACGGCCACCCGGTCGCCGCCGGGGATCTCGACGGCTTTCATGCCGCTCTGCTGGATGACCTCGCACACCGCGCGGATCTCTTCGCGCGTTGCGCCGGACTGCATGGCGACGATCATCTGCTGACGACTCTCCCTCCGCTCGGAATGACCCGCTCAGGGTCCGTCAAGAGTTTGTTCCACACTGTGGGCGGGGACTCCCTGCGCCCGCGGAGCGTGGCTCGTAGACGCAGTAAGGCTCCTCTCCCAGATAGTCTCCTGTCTCCCCGAATGCCCGCGCGCGGCATCCTCCGCACACACCACGGAACTCACAGACGCCGCACTTGCCCTTCAGGCAATCGTAATCGCGCATCTGGCGGAACACCGGGGCCTGCCGCCAGATATCGGCAAAGCGCTGGACCCGGACATTCCCGGCGCTGACGGGAAGATACCCGCAGGGATACACATCCCCACGGTGTGAGACGAAGCACACGGCCGTGCCGGCCAAGCAGCCGCGGGTCACGGCGTCCATCCCGTGCGTCTCTCGCGTGACCCGGACTCCCTCCTGTGCCGCCCTCTGGCGGAGGATGCGGTAGTAATGGGGGGCGCAGGTCGCCTTCAGACTGATGGAGACCCGCCGGGAAGCGTCGTAGAACCAGTTCAGGATGTCTTCGTACTCCTGCGGGGAGATCTGCTCCTCTTCGGAGATCTCCAGACCGCACCCCACCGGCACCAGAAGGAACAGATGAAACGCCACCGCCCCCAGCCGCACAGCCAGATCCAGAATCTGAGGCAGGTGATCCTTGTTGTGATTGGCCACCGAAGTGTTCACCTGGAACGGCACTCCGGCGTTGCGGAACGCCGCGATGCCCCGAAGTGCAGCCTCGAAAGAGCCGGGCATCTGACGGAAAGTGTCGTGCGTCTGCGGGTCAGGGCCGTCCAGGGAGACGCTGGCGCGCTCCACACCGGCCTGTTTTGCGCGGAGCGCCACCTCCTCCGTGACCATCGTTCCGTTGGTGGCGAGGGCCACCTTCAACCCCCGGTCCGCGGCATGGCGTGAGATCTGGAAGATATCGTCCCGCACCAGCGGCTCGCCTCCGGAGAGCACCAGAATGGGCGCACTCACCTCCCGGATGGCCTCGATCATGGCCAACGCCTCCTCCGTGGAGAGATCATCAGGAGACGCGAAATCCGTGGCCGAGGCGCGGCAATGGATACACTTGAGGTTGCAGGCCGCCGTTGTTTCCCAGAAGATCAGGCGCGGCACAAAGCGCTCTTCCGATGGCGATGCGGAATACGAAGCATTAGAACGGGGATGGCCGGTCATAGGGTCTCCTCTTTCCTGAGACTCAGTATAACCGCCTGCGCGCGCGTGTCGCGACAGGCAGGGAGAGTCTCGCATCGCGGGGAACCAGAGCGCATGGAAAGCCGGAAGGGAGGAACGGCAAGATATGTCCCCTTCGACACTTGAGATCCTTGCGGCGTTTTCCATCCTGACCCTCGCTCTTGCGGAAGGCGAGCCGGCCTCTTCCGGCAGCGTTCTTCCCGGAGGAACGGATCCGAGGGAAGAGGCGCGCAGGGAGATGGTGGAACGGATGGACCATCACAACCTGCGCCTGAAGACCTCCGCTGTAATCGAGACATCCGCCGGTCTGCTGCGCCCGCCGCCCGGAGGACTGCCGGCGGGGGCTGAGGTGGCAACCGTCCCCCCGCGCATTGAGCTGGCGATAATCCCCCTGGAGCCCCGCTTTCTCAACCGGCAGCCTTCGCCGGATATGCACGTGGGCGTCTGGAGCACGTGGGGACAGGGATTCTACGACACAGCCACCGGCCGCTACTACGGCTCGGTGGGCAACCACGTCTTCTACGACGCACGCATCCACCTGGTGGAGTACGATACCCGGAGCCGGACCATCCGCCTGCTGCCGGAGATCAATGCCCTGATGGGACGCTCCCCCGGAGACTTCGGTGACGGGAAGATCCACGGACACCTGGACCTGTGGAACGGCAGGCAACTCTGGTTCTGCACCTACTGGTGCGCAT
>JBBFLP010000297.1:0-3539 GCA_037478975.1 Armatimonadota bacterium | reverse complement strand
ATTATCCGAGAGACGAACAAAAGAATGGAAATGTTCCAGCCCGTGGTTTCGACTCCGCCCACCACAGGCGCACGGCTCAACCAGCGGAGAGGAAGTTCCGGGAACTACTTCCCAGAACGCCCAGTTACCGCCCCCTCATCCAAACCTTCTCCCGCCAGGGGATAAGGCTTCTGGGCCCGCGGCCCGCCGTCCCCCCTGGTTTCTGGCAGCAACCCTCTCAGGACGCGGCAGGGAAAAAAACCCTCTCCCTGAGAACGGGAGAGGGTTCGGGTAAGGGCGAGAAAGAGGATCTGTCTACGCCGCCGCGGTGAAGTGAGGGGCAAGAACACGCCGGGCACGGCGCCCTTATTCGCGCCGCGCCCGGAACTCAACCGGCACTTGCCATCACCGCCGCCTGCGCATCACGCCTCCCATCCCGGCCAGCCCGGCCGCAAGGACGACAAGGGAGGCGGGCTCGGGCACGAACATGGGGGTCACCTCTGTGAACAGAAGGTCCCGCCCGAGCAAGCTACATTGAAGCCGTCCTGGCTCGTGCGGCAGTATGAATCCAAAGCCTGTCTCAGACATTCCCGGAGGGATCCTTTTGGTCGGTGTAGACGCGTTCCAGTAGACAGAGTAGTGAATATAGGTCTGTTGATAGATTGTCCATCCCGGAGGGCCCCAGATTTCGGACGGGTTCACATTCTTCACCCGAAGCCTTTCGATAAACTCTTCGGTGGAATTATTGACAGTCAAAGTAATAAAGTAACCCGTCGAGGTCTGTTCATACACTCCGCTGACCAGATTAGTCGCACTAAACACATGATGCGGTGTAATACAGAAAACAAACAAACATGATATAATGAGTGTATTGACAATGCGCATGGCCCTACTCCTGGTCAATGGGTTGGCGGACGGCAAGCAAGAGACCGCCGGATGCTTTAGTTGTAACGAAGATCCAGCGGTAGCCCGGCTGGCAGGCATAGGACACAGCAGGACTGCTCCGTACCTCACCACCCGTGCCAACAGAGGTCAGATGCCCCAGATCCAAACTCCGGAGCGCATAGAACGCGTAGTTGTCATTCCCCACAAAGATTAGGCCTGAAGAGATCTCTACAGGCGAAGAGAGGAAGAAATCACCTATCCCGAAACCCAAAGGACGGTGCTCGCGAGCATTGAAACGATTGAGCAAGCTGCCTGTACCCGCATCGCATTGATACAGCAACTCTCCCGTATCATCGCCAACGGTCACCCTCCCTTCGCTTGTGGCAGGCGTTGCGCGTACCTCATCATCCAACCTTCGAGTCCACATCACAAAGCCACTCTCGGCGTTGAGGCAGTACAGATTCTCGGTTGTGCTCGTGGCGCAACCGAAATAGACATTGCCAGCATAGAACGAGGGTGCAGCGAAAATGGCCTGGTTGGCCGTGAAACTCCAAATCATCCTGTTTGCCGGATTCGCAGCGGTGGACAGGCAGTAGAGACGGTGGTTCTCACATCCAACATAAAGACGGACCTCCGGGCCCGCGAAGCCGATCGTCATTGGTGTCACCGACATGAGCCCGGGTGAGTAAGGTTCCAGGTCGAAAGACCAGACCATCTGGCCACCGGGGTCTGTCGTAGACCCATCAAGGCAATACAGCCGGCCCTCTACATTGCCAAGGTAGACCATGCCTTCGTAAACCACGGGCGAAGCGACGACCGGCGCTGGCTGGTTCGTGCGTCCCAGGGTCTGAAAGACCCATATGAGTCCCCCTGTCAGAGCGTTCAGGCAGTACACCTTGCCGTCCGTGCTTCCGAAAACCACCCGTTTCTCTGCGCCCGACTGGAAGATGGCCGGAGTGGACGCCACCCCGCCAATGACCGCCGAACCCGCCGGATATCGCCAGACGGGCGGCATATTTGGACCGGGGTTCGGCGGGTTGGGTTCGAAAGCCACCACATACCCCGTCGCTGCGGTCAAATCGCCCTGGCTGCCCTGAAACGCTCCAACGATAACAGGACATCCGGCAGCGTGCACGGGACTGGAATCGTGAATGGGAAGGGTCTCCAGGGGCGCTGCAGACAGAGTAGCCGTGGGCACCTGCCCGCTCCAGACCAACTCCAGCGCATCCTCGATCACAGTGTCCGTGTCGTTGAAGCGGCTAAAACCCTGTCTCCGCTCGTCGTGCTGGAACATTGGCCAGTCATCCGGCAGGCTCTGCAGGAAGTCTACCTGCAAACGGTTGCTAAGAAGCTCCCGGCACGGCATCGCCGTTGCCGTCACTATAGCAAAGGCACCCTCTGCCACTTCACTGAGGGTTACCACAACCTGGCCATTTTCATCTGTCACAAAACCGTGAGGTGCCGCTATCACACCTAACGTCGTGGAGAAGTCCACCACAACATTGTTCCAGGGATTGCCATCCCTGTCTCGTACCTCGGCCGTCACCTGCGCACTTCCTCCCGGAGCGACTGCATAGGGCGTAGCAGTAAGGGTAAGACTACCACCTGCAGGGCACAAGACCACCAGGTCATCATCGTTTGCTGCCTGGTCCGCTGGCTCGACCCGGACCACCGGCCAGACACGCCCCAATGTATCTCTCCGCAACCCGGCTATGCCAGTGATGCAAACATCATCACCCTGAAGTATTCTGCCCGTGTCCGCCAGAACGACCCGGATGCCCGACCACTCTGTCTCGTCTCTGAGGCCACTCCCATCGTCGAGATAAACGAACCCCTTTCCAGAGTGAGTAACACGGCCAGCGGTGCGGACCAGCAGTCCCGTCGGACTCAACCCATCCCTTCCGTCCACACCCGCCTGGCCAGCTCCTGTGGCAGCATTGTGGAACCACTCCGAACCGAGGAGCCGCGGAACAACCTGCAAGGGCTGAACGCCCTGAGACTGAGCACCCTCTATCTCAGACTGGCTATAGATGACCCGCTCGCCCGTCGCAGAATCGGTCCCCAGATAGCCGGTTAGGGCAACAAGATGACCCACAAAGAGGGCTCCGTACACGCCCTCCACCCTGATCCCGACGGAACGATCTGGTTCCTGCACCCAGTAGCGATTCTCCCACGGTGTCCCGCGGCTAACGTACTTGTCCTGCAGTGTCACAGCTGCGCCATCTGGCAGACTCAACGCGAACGCAATGGAGCCCGGAGGCGCTGTAAGAAGCGTGCCGGCAAAAGTCTCCGGCATCTGACCTGGTCTGGCATCCACCACGAGGACCTTTGAGGCACCTTCTACCCGGATGGTACCACTGACGAGGATAACACGGTCATCCTCGGATACCTGCCGTGAGCAGTAGACCTTCAAGTCCTGCACCAGACACCCCGCCGATTCTTCACCGACCCAGAACCACCCCGGCTGCACACCGCTAATAGGCCGACACGTGAGGCTTACCCGCCAGCCATCAGGTTCGGTCCAGCCAAGTGGTGGAACTAGAGCCTCATCCAGGGTATTGCACCGCCGCACAGCGGCCGCCTCCGATCCACCTGCTGGTTCTTGTGGCTCCTCCTCCAGACGACGCAGCGACAACCCCGCAAGCGCACCGCCAACGCCACTCACCGGAGCAGGC